>CAZYDC010000555.1:0-3313 GCA_964646065.1 uncultured Planctomycetaceae bacterium
CGATCTCAAAGAGTCCACCAAGGTCAACCTGGAGATTGTCCGCCGCAACGTGTTGGCCTGTTTTGGTGGCGAGCGTCGAATGGATAGTTTTACTGTTGCCGATGGTACGGCCTTTCGGGTCTGGCTGAAGGGCAAAGTAAAATCGGAGGGTACGGTTCGTGCTCGTTGCAAAAAGGCGAAACAGTTTTTTCAGGCTGCCGTTGATGGTCGATTGATTACGGAAAATCCTCTACGCGGTTTGAAGTGCGGGCCGTGGGCGAATCCGGACAAGTTTCACTTGGTAAGCGAAGCGGAGTCGGCGGCGATCCTCACGGCCTGTCCTGATGTGGAGTGGAAGTTAATTTTCTCACTCTGTCGATACGCGGGTCTTCGCTGCCCTTCGGAGGTGTTGACCTTGCGTTGGCAAGACGTGAATTGGGATACCATGCGGTTTACGGTTCACTCTGCCAAGACGGAAAAACAGAAAAATGCTGGGGTTCGTTATGTGCCTATTTTTCCGGAATTATTTTCATTACTTCGGGAGTGCTTTGAAGAAGCGCCTCCGGGGGCGGTTTACGTCATTCGGCGGTATCGGGGCGGCGAAGTGAATCTGCGTACCCAGTTGGGGCGGATTGCTGAAAGGGCGGGCGTTATTTTGTGGGTCAAGCCTTTTATTAATCTTCGCTCCACCTGTGCGACGGAGTTGACGGAGCGTTTTCCGATTAAGACGGTTTCGGCCTGGTTGGGACACTCTCCGGAGATAGCAATGCGGCACTATTTGCAAGTGCCGGAAGAACATTTTTTACGGGCTGCAAAAAGTGTTGAAAAAAGTGGTGCGCTTTCCGGTGCGCTCTATGGTCAAAATGCGGTGCGGAAGCCTTCTGAACCTGAAAGCGTGGTTTTGCATTTGAGTGAAGGAACTTCGCTCAAACCTCTTGAAACAAGTGGGTTGTGCAGCATGATACAAAAAGATGCAAGTCCTTGCAGTTGCAGGGACTTGCATCATGTGACCCCAAGGGGACTCGAACCCCTGTTCGTGGCTTGAAAAGCCACTGTCCTAGGCCGCTAGACGATGGGGCCAGATTCACTGGCCGCCAGCCGGAATTGTCCCGGCTATTGGGGCGGACCATCTTAACCGATTTTACGCAAAGGTCAATGCTCAAAATCCGAATTTTGACTGCCGCAGCAGCGGCGGCGCTCGGATGGCGGAAAAGGACACCGCCCATGAGAATCAGCCCGGTTGCGACAGTGTGGCCCGTTTGTTCACCTTGTTCCCTTGCCCGGTTCCTCCGGGGCAGGCTTGATATATTCCGCGGAGTCGAACTTCTTGAGGACATCCTCCAACCGCTCCTTGACCTCCGGGCTGACTTTGCCCTTCAGCGCCTCGCGAATCTGCGGAAACGCCGCGGGTCCAAGGTCGATCAGGTCGCGGTTGGCCTTCTCACGCACGCGATAATCTTCGCTGTCCATTTTTGCCGTCAGCTCTTTGACGCGGGCCGATAGGATCGCCGGCGTCAGATCGAGTTGCCCGTGCAGGACGATGCCGACTCGCACCGTTTTGCCCGGCGGCGGCGACACGGTCAGCGGCAACATGCGGTCGTATTCCGACGGCGGCAGCAGGTAGATCGCCGTGATGCCCGGCCGATCAAACAGGCCCTGTTTCCAGATGGCCAACACCGAGTCGGCCTCGTTATCGAACAGGCCGGCGTGTCGCAAATCCTGGCCGAACGTCTTGGCGATTCCGGCGGGCCAGTCGGCGGGAACCGGTTTGAGGTCAACCTTGAGCTTTCCGCCGGCCTCGATCTTTTCCACCCGCGCGAAGCGGACGGCCTTGGGGTCGCGGCGATCCACCAGGATCAGATTGTCAACGGCGAACTTGGCCGAGCTTTCCACCGACACCGAATCGGCGGCGGGGTCCGCGCATCGAACATAATCCAACGCCGGCATCAGGCCGTCGTAGTAGGCGAACCGCTCGGACTCGGTCACGCGGGCCAGGCAACTGTGACTTTTGTTATCGGTGGTGTACGTGGCATCGGTCGTGAACGTGGCCGGGCCTTCGATCCTGGCTTGGTTGATCCAACTGTCTTTCACCGTCTTGAGCGCCAAGGCCGAGCCGCCGGTCAGGCAGCCGGACCATTGGACCGCCCGAAACAATTCAGCCGGTTTGGGATTCGCCGGGCCGCCCCTTGCGCCCTGGTCGTTATCCACCGGCGACGTGGCGCAGGGCCACCAGACAACCGGCGCGCCATCGGAAAAGGACACTTTCACGTTCACGTCCAGTTTGGATTGGTCGGTGTAAAAGTAGAGGATCGGTTTCCTCACATACGACGGTTGAAAACTCATGCGCGCGGTGGGGAATTGGTGATAGAAAAAACTCGGCAGCGAGGCCCACTCCTGCTTGCGGTCGGCGTTGGCGTACGTGGCGTCGTTGAACGCGGAGAACACGCCCCATTCATGGACGGTCAGGTTCTTGGGCGACAGGCCGGCCACGCGGACGACGGCGGCGGCCTCGAGCGTCGAGGTCCAGGCCTCGGCGAGTTGTTCCTTCGAGGGATCGGCGTAGATGTATTCCGCGACCATCTGCCCGTTGACGAGCTTGCCCACGCTGCTGACGGGCGCCCGCACGGGCTTGGGGCTGGTGAAAGTAAACTTCAGCCGATACTCGCCCGGCGTCTTGAACACTCCGGAATAGAAAGGCAACCCGCTCAGGTCGAGGGCGATGCGTTTGACCTCCTGCGGCGCGATCGGATTGATCGCCGTCGGCGGGATGGCCCCGCATTTGCCGGTGGCGCCGGACGCGAGGCACTTGCCCTGCGAATCGCTGACGGTGAAGGTAGCGCACTCGGTATTCACCAGGTAGTGTGGGTTGATGACCCTGCCCAGGTCCACGATGTATCGTTCGCGGTCGGACACATTCTTGATCTCAAGCGTCATGGGGATCGGCGCGCCCGGCAGGGACTCTTTGGCAACGACGATCCGCATGGCCAACCCGTCCACGTCCTTGCCCCAGGGGGCCTGGGCGTCTGCCGCCTGCGAGGCGGGAGTCGCGGCGGATTTGGGCGCAGGCTCCTGGCCGCCGGCGGGGCCAAACAAAAGCAGAGCCGGCAAGGACATGGCAAACAGCACCAGCAGACATCGTCTTCCTGACTTCATGGCAAGCTCCTATTGAAACATTAGACGCCCAAGTATTTCAGGCGATTCGAACAATTCAAAACAATTTTGCCACGACTTCCGCGAAAACAACAACGGAAATCACCAAGCACACCAAGAGCACCAAGGAAAGCATAAAAGTGCCAGGAATGAAGTGTCTTGCCGTTCCGCTTGCGGCTTAGCA
>CAZYDC010000556.1:0-3300 GCA_964646065.1 uncultured Planctomycetaceae bacterium
GTTTGTTCTGTTACAAGACCTTCGATTTTTCACCACTTAAATTGGAGGAGAACCACAAATGTCAAATGACCCTACGGAAAGATCACATCCGGCGAAGGTTATTTATGGTGGGATCCGTTCATTGGTCATTGCGTCATTGGTCATGGGTCATTGTTTTGACTGGGCCGCCCGGTTCTCTTGGCGAAGCCGGCTGTGGCGGCGGCCGAAGGTGAAGTAGATGACAAAACCGATCGCCATCCAGATCACCAGCCGCAGCCAGGTCTGCCCGGGCAGATAGGCCATCTGCACCAGGCAGAGCGCCGCGCCCAGGATCGGCACCACGGGCACCCAGGGCGCTCGGAACGCTCGCGGAAACTGGGGATTCGTGCGGCGGAGCACCAGCACGCCGACGGACACGATGACGAACGCCAGCAGCGTGCCGATGGAGACCATCAGGACCAGGTCGTCTCCGGGGACCGTCGCGGCGACGATCATGGCCACCCCGCCGGTCACGAGGGTCGTGACGTGCGGGGTCTTGAACCGCGAATGAAGCCTCGCGAACGGGGAGGGCAGCAGTCCGTCGCTGGCCATCGTGTAGAAGATTCGCGACTGCCCCAGCACCAGCACCAGGATCACCGAAGTCAGGCCGGCGATGGCGCCGAACTTGACCACGTCCTGCAACCACAGCAGTTGCGGGCCCGCCGCGCTGACGGCCACCGCGATGGGGGCGTCCACGTTGAGCTGGTCGTACTTGACCATGCCCGTCATCACCAGCGACACCAGCACGTACAGAACCGTGCAGATCGCCAGCGAACCCAGGATGCCCACGGGCATGTGCTTTCGCGGATCGCGGGCCTCCTGCGCGGTGGTGGAGACCGCGTCGAATCCGATGTACGCGAAGAAAATCACGCCCGCCCCGCGCAGGATTCCGCTGAAGCCGAACTGGCCGAAGGCGCCGGTGTTGGGCGGCAAAAACGGCTCCCAGTTCGCCTGGCGGATGAAAAAGTACCCCACGCCGACGAACAGTAAAATCACGCCCACCTTGGCCGCCACGATCACGTTGTTGAACCGGGCGGACGCCCGGATGCCGATCACCAGCAGCGTCGCGATTACCGCGATCACCAGCGCCGCCGGAAGGTTCATGACCGCCCAGATGTGCGGAATGCCCTTGGCGGCCCAGCCCTGGGCGGCGAGTTCCGGGGTGACCGCGACCCACGCCCCGCCTTTGAAGGCCAGCAGGGTCCCGGTGGCGGCGGTGAACTGGGCGGGAATCACCACGCCGTAGTCGCGCAGGAAGCTCACCACGTACCCCGACCAGCCCGTCGCGACGGCGGCCGCCCCGAAGAGGTATTCCAGGATCAGGTCCCAGCCGATGATCCAGGCGAAGAACTCGCCCAGCGTGGCATAGGCGTAGCTGTAGGCGCTGCCGGAGATCGGGATCATCGAGGCCAGCTCGGCGTAGCAGAGCCCGGCCAGCCCGCAGGCGACGGCGGAGAAGACGAACGACAGCACGATGGCCGGACCGGCGTACATCGCCGCCGCCCGCCCGGTCACCACGAAGATTCCGGCCCCGATGATCGCCCCCACGCCCAGGCTGACCAGGTTCAGCGGACCCAGAACCTTGCGCAGACCGTGAACGCCTTCCGCATCCGCGACCAGACGATCCAGGGGCTTTTTTGAAAACATAAAGTACCTTCAATTGCCGAAAAACCAGGGTAGCGACTGTGAACTGACGATCCATGCTGTCAATGGAAGGTAACCAGCGACGGGAGGAAATGCAACGCGAAGTCAGACCCGTGCGCGTAAGAAACGGCGAACCGACGAACATTCGAACATTCGAACCGACGAAGGCAGAAGTTAAGAATCGGAATTCCAAGTCCGTACTTCTGACTTCGATTGTTCGACATTCGAATGTTCGTCGGTTCGTTGTTTCTTCATCCGCCGCAGCGATAGACGTTTCGGCCGTTCTCGTACATGAACTTTCTGGCGAGGCACTGGGCCTGGTCCAGGCTCAGTCTGCCGTCGGCCAGTCGCTGGGCCAGAACGGTCGCGACGATCCATCGCCAGGCGAGCAGCGAACCGACCGACTCCTCGGACACGTGGCAGTCGCTGCCCCAGGTGATGGTGTTGATGGAGCAGGCGACGTCGATGTAATCGTGCAGGGCGCGGAGGGCGGCCGAGGTGCAGATCGTCGCGGTCCAGGTCAGGCTGGGCAAGGCGTTGGGGTAATTGTGGGCGAGCCCGGCCACCTGGTGCGTCCAGGGGAAGCCCGAGTGGAACAGGACGAACCGCGTGCGGCTGTGGCGGCGGATCGTGGGCTCGAAATTCATCGGCTGGCTGGTGGCGATCATCGCCAGGCCGGTGTGGAACTGGAACGGAATGTCCAGCTCCGCCGCCAGTTCGCAGGCGCGATTGAAAATGTAATTGCCGAACAGCACCAGCTCCGGGTGCGAAAGCGCCGCGACGGGCCTGCCGAAGGCGGCCGCCGCGGCGGAGCGGTCGTCGGGCTCGAACGCCACGGTGCGGTTGTACGCCTCCGCGCACTTCAGCGCCACCGCCCCGGCCGCCACGCGCGAGCGGATCGTGCGCATCATAAACTCGACGTAATCGTCCAGCGATCCGCCGTCAAAGCCGTACCGCTGCCACGTGCGGAAATCGTTCGGCGCGACCGACTCGGCGTGCGTGCCGTACATGAATTTGTCGATGCGGAAGCTGGGCGTGAACGCCTGCGGGTGGCCGCAATCGTCGCCGGGGTTCCAGTACGAGTCTTGCAGCAGCCGCTCGTACCCGCTTTGCGGCAGCACGCGCCAGTGGTAGTCCTTGTCGGCGGCGTACGCGCGCTCGATGCGGGCCGAAACGTCGTGCCAGTTCTCCATCGTCAGCGGGCCGTCCAGGCCGTGGAGCTTCTGCAACCCCTTCTCGAACCACGTGAAATAAGAGTTGAAGCGAACGTTCTCCAGCAGCTTCCGCCGCGCGTCGTCGCCGCCGTCCAGTGCATAGCCTGTCCACGCGACGTAGGATTTATTGAGCAGCGCGTCCAGCGTCACCTTGCCGGCGAAGAACGAATCGTCCTGATGGTGCTCGTGGTCGGAAAACACGGGGAGAGTTTCGATGTACGCGTAAATGGCTTGGAACGTTTCATCTTTGGGAATCATGCGGGCATTATCCTCGATTCGGCCGCGGAAGTAAATCTTGTGGCACCCCCAAGTCCGCTTGGGGGTGTCCGAGGGACTGTCCCCTTTTTGTCCGCAAAATGGGGACAGTCACGAATGGCATGAAGATAAGCCGGAACACCTTTTGATGCAATGACTTGACAAAGAT
>CAZYDC010000557.1:0-3299 GCA_964646065.1 uncultured Planctomycetaceae bacterium
ATGTGGACGTGCCGCTGAAGTACGGCATGCGCTACAGCGTGGGCGACACGATGGGCCCCGCCGGCATTTCGCGCACGCTGCGGAACGCGCCGGTGATGCAAGGCATCGCGCGGCGGGTTCACGCGATTTGCCCCCGCGCCTGGCTGATTAACGTGACCAACCCGATGGGCACGCTCACGCGCGTGATGTGCATGGAGCACGACCGCACCGTGGGCTACTGTCACGAGGTGGAGTGGCTGCGGCTGCGAGTGGCGTACCGGTTCGGCGTTCCGCGAGAGCAGGTGCAGGCGACCACGGTCGGCGTCAACCACATGACCTGGGTCACGCAGCTTCGCATCGCGGGCAACCCGGACGGCCTGGAGATGCTCCGCCGGCACGTCGCCGAGCACGGCCCGCTGAACGACCAGGCAAAGCCCACGCCGGTCGTGCAGGAAATTTACGACCTTTTCGGCGCGCTGCCGGTTTCGTTGGACAGCCACATCGCGGAGTTCTACGGGCCTTATGCGATCCGTGAGGTCGCCGAGCGCTACGGCCTGGTCCAGTACAGCGCGGCCTTGGAAGAAAGCCGCGTCCGCCAGCCCAACAAGGCCAAGGCCGAGGGCATGTTGTCCGGCGCCATTCCCATCAACCTGAACCACTCGATGGAGCAGATCGCCCCCATCATCGCGGCCCTTCGCGGCAGCGGCATGTTCTGCGGCATCGGCAACCTGCCCAACGTCGGACAGGTGGACAACCTGCCTCGCGGGGCCGTCATCGAAACGCAGGTGCTATACGACAGCGACAGCGCCCACCCGCTGACGTACGGCCCGCTGCGCCCGCTGCTGGTGAGCACGCTCGTGCAGCACTGCCTGGCCCAGGAACTCGCCGTCCAGGCCGCCATCCAGGGCGACCGGCAACTGGTAATCGAGGCCATACTTACCCAACCGCACGTCCACGATTTCGCCGTCGTCCCCAAAATGGTGGACGACCTGCTCCAAGCCAATCGAGAATACCTGCCGCATTTTTTCAAGTGAGGCCACACACAATGAACGACTGGAAACGAGCCAACACGGATTGGATGCACAAGGCCCGCTGGGGGATGATGACGCATTTCCTGTTCGAGCTTTGCGACTTCGAGGGCGCCACGGACGAGTCAGGCCGGAAGTTCTGGTGCGACTGGGAATCCGGAATTCGCGCCGGCTTCATCCCCAAATCGTCCGAGAAATCGGCCATCGAGCAATGGAACCGTCGAGTCGAAAGCGTCGATGTGGAGGCTCTCGCAAGCCGCATCGCCGACGCGGGCGCGGGATATTGGGTCCTCACCGTGGGGCAAACCTCCGGCTTCTTCTGCTCGCCCAACGCCGCGTATGACCGCCTGCTGGCCCTGGAGCACAGCCGGCTTTCCCGCCGCGACCTCATTGCTGACGTGGCGGCCGCGATGGCCAAACGCAACGTGCGCATGATCGTTTATATCCCGGCCGGACCGTCCTATCAACATCCCCATGCCGTCGAGGCCCTTGGCTGCACGCCGGAATGGGACGCCTCCGGCTGGGGCATCAAGCCCGGCGATTATCTGCGCCGACACCCGGTGGACGAACGCCTCAGCCATTATCAGCGCAACTGGGAATCCGTAATTCGCGAGTGGTCGCTGCGTTGGGGCAACCTGGCCGCCGGATGGTGGGTCGACGGTTGCTACTACGCCGACAAAATGTATCGCCACGAAGATGCACCCAACTTCCGCACGTTTGCGGAGGCGATGAAGGCCGGCAACCCGGACGCCCTTGTCGCATTCAACACCGGGGTCAGGGTCCACAGCCACACGCAGTACGAGGACTACACGGCGGGCGAGTCCAATGACCTTTACACGGTCGTCTCGCCAGCCGCGCCCTTTGATCGGTTCATGGGCGGCGCGCAGTTGCACGTGATGACGTTCCTGGGGCGGTTCTGGTGTACCGGGAATCCGCGGTTCCCCGACGACCTGCCCGCGCTCTACACGCGCCACATCAACGGTTTCGGCGGGGTCGTAACGTGGGATGTCCCCATCGGCCGCGACGGAACCATTCGCGACGCATTCTGGCGGCAACTGGACAAAATCGGGATTGAAACTCGAAAGGACGATACGCATGAAACGATTTGACGACAAAGGAATGCCCACTCCCGAGGCCGTGGAAGACGAACGCCGCCTCCAGGAACGATACAGTGGTTATCGCGGCGTCGACGCCGACTACGTCCACGCCGGCAGCGAGGCGCTGGAGCGATGGTGGGACATGAAGTTCGGCATCCGCATCCACTGGAGCCTCTACGCGATCATGGGGCTTGGCGGCGAATCCTGGCCGCTGTGCCGGCCCAACGAATACCTGCCCGCCCGCCACGCGGCGACCTTCCGCGCCCAGTACGAAGAGCAGTACAAGAGTTGGATGCCCTCGCAATACGACGCCCGCCAATGGTGCGACATGTTCCAGCGGGCCGGGCTGAAGTTCTTCACGCTCACGGCCAAGCACCATGACGGATTCTCGCTCTACGACACCAAGGCCCGCGTGCGTCGGCGGCGCGTCCACGTCGGCCCGGACGCCGGAAAGATCGTGCCCTGCGACCTGGCCTACAGCATCATGGAAGGCCCGTACCGGCGCGACATCGTGCGCGAGCTGACCACCGAGGCCCGCTCGCGCGGGCTGGGCATCGGCCTGTATTATTCCAACATCGACTGGTTCGACATGGATTTCCGCATCGACGACTACATGGGCCGCGACTGGAGCTACAACCCCCAGAGCGCCCCCGAGGGTTTCGCGCGCCTGATCGCCAGGCACCGCGCGCAGGTGCTGGAACTGTGCTCGAATTACGGCCCGATCGACATGCTCTCGATGGACACCTACTTTGCCGACTTCGGCCGCAAGTGGGACATGCACAAACGCATCCACGAGACGGTCAAGCTGGCCCGCCGCCTGCAACCGAACCTGCTGTTCCGCAACCGCAACACCGAGCCCTTCGGCGATTACTGCACCCCCGAAGGCACCGTGCCGCCCGACCCCAACGACCCCGAAACCACCGTGGGCCTGCCCTGGAAAGTGATCTACCCCGGCGGCGATACGTTTTCGTTCAAGTGGGGCGACAACTACAAGCCGGCCTCGTGGATCATCTCGAACCTGGTGGACATCGTCGCCAAGGGCGGCAACTTCCAGGTCGGTTACGGGCCGGGGCCAAACGGCGAGTGGGATCCGATCATCGTGCGGCGGCTGGAGCAGGTCGGCGACTGGCTGAAGGTCAACGGCGAGGGCATTTTCGCCACGCGGCCGTGCCAGGTCTGGCGCGAAGGCGAAAAC
>CAZYDC010000558.1:0-3257 GCA_964646065.1 uncultured Planctomycetaceae bacterium
TCGGTCACGTCCACCACCAGCGGCAGGGCGCTGCCCTCGCGATGGGCGGCGATCCGCCTTCCGTTGACGAACAGCGTGCCCTCCACGACGATCTTCGTGAAGTCCAGCACGTAGCGCTCGCCCTTCATCCACGCAGGCACTTTGAACGTCCTGCGGAACCACTGGCCGTACACGCCGTCGTCCAGCTTCTTGCTGTCGTGGTAGGGCACGTAGGTCGGCTTGTAGTCAAGTTTGTCCGGCGCCGTCGCGGGGACGCGGCGGGTCGTCAGCGGGGCGATCTGCCAGTCGCTGCCGTCCAGCGGCAGGCACTTGCGCAGGCCGGTGTGAATCTCGAACACGTCGAACCGCTCGTGGTTCCAGACCTCCAGCGGCCCGGGGCGGCTGGGCAGGTACGCCAGGTGGATGAAGTCGGTCAGCTCGACCATCTCGACGGGCCGCACCGGCTGAACGGTGTCCTTGGAGGGGTGAGTCTTGAGGTCCAACTGGTACGCCCGGTCCGCGCCGGTGGACTTGAACTTGTAGCTCTTGACGAAAACCTTGTGCGATTCGACCTTCAGCGTCAGCGTTTCTTTCTGGAGCGGCTTGCCGAAATAGTCGGCCAGGCACACGTCCGCGTCGAACTCGGCCGTGTAGGGCAGCGGATTGCCGATGGTGATTCGGGCCTCCATGTCCTGGCCTTCGACGGGCTTGCCCAGGATCTCCAGCTTGGTGGCCAGTTGGACCTGCTGGGCCATGCCGTCGCGGATGCCCCAACTTTGCCCGGTCACGCCGTGTCCGCGCGCGGGCTCCCTGGAGTACAGGCACAACCGCAGGAATTGGTTGTTGCCCCAGGCCGGCGCCAGGGCGATCTCGTCACCGTCCTTGAGCTCGATGGCCTCCTTGCCCTGCAACTCCGTCAGCCAGACGGCCGGCGCGACCTGCGACTCCGACAGCCGGACAGCCGGCTTGACCTGGAGGGGGTCGGAAGTGGTCGAGAACCGCGTCACCCATCCGTTGATGAAGCAGGTGTGCAACAGGTTGTTGGGCGAGTATTCCGTGCGGTAATTCTGGTCGTTGGTCTGCGCCCAGAGGCCCAGGTAATACTTGCCGGGCCGAATGCCCTTGAGCTTCCAATAGGCGTACACGGGCTTGCCGAATTCCGGCTGCGCCAGGTGCAGCGAATTGACGCCGGGGGCGAAGTAGTCTTTGACCACGGCAAAGGTGGTCATGCCTTCCCAACCGATCTGCGCCTGGTCGGCCCCCAGGGTGTAGTCGGCCGTGCTCTTGGGGACCTCGGCAAGCAGCTTGGCCCGCTGGGCGTCGGCGGCGACCACGGCCGGGTCGGGCTTTTCGACCTTGGCCTGCTGGGCGGGCAGATTCCGGGGCGCCCCCAGGACGAAAGCCAGCAGCACGGCCGCCGCCAGACCGAGGACCGGAAACCGGAGACCGGAGACCGGAGACCGTGAGAACCGAAGAGTCGCATCCTGGCTGTTACGGTATCCTGTTTCCGGTATCCGGTACTCGTTGCTGGGCGAACGTTTCATAGTTTGCTCCAATATGTGAAAGTAGACCTGACTGTAGGCGAAAACATTATTGTGTCGGCATTGTGTCCGCGATGCGTTCAACCCGCAAGAGCGAAAAATGGATTTGGAGAATCCTTTCCTGACGGTGGGCAGGGCGACCTCGTTTGTCGCCATGCGGTTTCGGCGCGCAAGTCTCTTTTTGAAATTTTGTGCAAATCTTCCCCTTTTTTTCTTGTTCAAAAATAATGCCCCGATATACTGCAAAACTCGACTTGTGTCCGTCCTTCCCCCGACTGCGGGCACAATAGCCAACACCAAGCAAAATAATCACACGACCTCGAACGCCGGCCCTTGTCTGGAACTCCGGACAAGCGACAAAAGCAGGGCTTCATTATGTTGTTATGGATCAGCAACGCGAGAGACAACAGCCGCACGCAGCGGAAGCTGCTGGCGCTGCTGGCCGTGCTCCGGCCGCGCACCTCGCACTACCACCGTCTTCACCCCTCTTAATCCACTTCCGGTCCGCAAAAAGCGTTTCCGCGTTCTCAAAGTTTTGGCTCATGGTCCGTCCGCGAAAGATGAGCCACCCGGCGATCCGGCAGCATGGCAGGGCTTATTATGTTTTGGATCAATAAAGCGATACATTCGATCGGCAACGCCGCCGGTTCTGGGGCAAGGTCGAGGTTGGGTTTTGCCCTCGCGCTTCTGCCGCGCAGGAGCCGACCATGAGCATCCTGCCAAGACTCCTGAGACCGCGAGCGGCCAACACGTTGGCTGCGATCAAGGTCTCGCCTCTGCTGGTGGAGACGGCTTCCCTCACGGCGCTGGCCGCCCTGGACAAGCTCCAGAGCTCCGTGGCCGGCTTGACGCAGGAGCAGGTTCAGCAGCGGCTGGAAGAATGCGGTCCCAACGTGGTGGCGCAGGAGAAGCGCCACACCTGGCTGGGGCTGCTGGGGCGGGCGATGGTCAACCCGCTGGTGATATTGCTGCTGGTTCTGGCGACGATCTCCCTGCTGACCGACGACCTGGCGGGCGCGATCGTCATGTCCGCCATGGTGGTCCTGGGCGTGGCGTTGCGATTTGTTCAGGAGTCGAAGGCCGATTTGGCCGCTGCCAAGCTCAAAGCCATGATTACCGTCACGGCCACCGTGATCCGTGAGGGCAAGGCCCACGAAATTCCTCTGGCCGAGTTGGTGCCGGGCGACGTGGTGAAGTTGTCCGCGGGCGACATGGTCCCCGCCGACGTTCGGGTCCTGTCCTGCAAGGATCTGTTTATCATCCAGGCCAGCCTCACCGGCGAATCGATGCCCGTGGAGAAGACCGAGGCGCCGCCCGTGGGCAACAATCGCACTCCGCTGGAACTGACCAACCTGGCCTTCCTGGGCACCAGCGTCGAGAGCGGCACGGCCACCGTCCTGGTCGTTTCCACCGGGCTGACCACCTACCTGGGCACGCTGTCCAAATCCCTTGTCGGCCAGCAGGTGCAGACCAGCTTCGACAAGGGCATCAGCAAGTTTACCTGGCTGATGATCCGCTTCATGGCGGTCATGGTGCCCCTGGTGTTCGTCATCAACGGCTTGGCCAAAGGCGACTGGAAGGAGGCGTTCTTCTTCGCGGTGGCGGTGGCCGTGGGCATGACGCCCGAAATGCTTCCGATGATCGTGACCGTCTGCCTGTCCAAGGGCGCCCTGGCCATGAGCCGCAAGAAGGTGATCGTCAAGCGCCTGCACTCCATCCAGAACTTCGGCGCCATGG
>CAZYDC010000559.1:0-3252 GCA_964646065.1 uncultured Planctomycetaceae bacterium
CTGACGCTGCAAACCATGCCCGACCCCGCCTGGCGGGCCAAGAACGGCAGCGTCAGCGACTACAACGTGTATGCCGACAACGGCTGGGCGCCGACCATGCGGCCCAACTGGAATGACGACCACACGCTGGCGCAATGGCGGCAGACCTTCGGTTTCGACCTTCACAGCCGCGCGCAATTCGTGGACTACCGCCGCGTGGCGGACGGATTCGAGCTGCTGACGATCGACGGCCTGCCGCCGGCGGCGCCGCTGCCCAAGGCGGTCACGGATATCTGGAAGCCCGCCAACGCGGGGCACGTCGGCTCCGCCTTCACTCGCTGGCCGTAGTGGACCGTCAACCCTCATCGATGGGTGCCACACTCAAGCGACGTTGTGGGGTGCCATGCCCAAGTCTGCGCGGGCATGTGCGCACGACACGGACGAGTCACGAGGTGCGCACATGCCCGCGCAGACTTGGGCATGGCACCCTTCCTTGTCGCTTAAGGTGTCCCCCCAATCAGTCGCCCTTGCTAACCGCGAGCTTGAGTTCCAGCACGCCGTTGTTGTACGACGACTGGATGCCTTCCTTTTGGGCGCGCTGGGGCAGCAAGACCTCGGCGTGATACTTGCGGGCGCCCTTGGTCGAGATCGTCAGGATGTCGCCCTTGACTTCGTACTCGATGTCAGCCTCGGACACTCCGGGCAGCTCGGCGATCACGCGGATGCGGTCGCCCTCCTGGAGCACGTCCACGGCCGGGTCGCGGTCCTCTTCGATGGCGACGCCCTCCTTGGCCTTGTGCATGTTTCCAAACGGCCTGACCTTCACGCCCTGGTCGTTTCCGCCGCTCATGCTGCGAACCGAGAAGCCGAAGATGCCCCGGCCTTTCTCGCCCAGCCCCGGAACGGTGAACTCGCCGCTCTGGTTGGCCTGGCCGGACTCCTTGAGCTTGGAGGCCATCTCCACCAGCTTCTGGATCCCGTCCACAAGCCCGCCCAGCCCGAGGCTGGCGGCCGCCTGGGATTTGAAATCGTTTGTCTTGTCGTTCTTTCTTGCCACGTTGCTCTCCTTGTTAGTGTGATTGAGGGTCTCGAACGTAAGTCGTAGCACGGGCGTCTCGCCCGTGAGTAGCATGGCCATCTTGGCCATGAGTCTCATGGGCATCTTGCCCATGATTCGGTTTTTCCTTTTCTTCCTCTTTGTCGCCATTCATCAAAAACAGCAAAGACACGGGCGGGACGCCCGTGAGACTCATGGGCAAGATGCCCATGCTACATATTCATCAGGCCGCGTGGCCTTGTGCTTGCTTGCGGGGCGCGGACTTGAGTTCCGCGCTGAGTTTCTTGAGCGAGGCCTCCAGCGCCTTGGCGGATTCGTCGATTCGCCGGGACTGCCCCGCGGCCAGGGCCTCCTGCACCGCCTGAACGCCGCGCTGGGCGGCCCGGACGGCGGGACCGGAAACCTCCGGGGCGCCGGGCGCGGCGGACTCGCCCAGCAGTTGCCCCGCCGCGCGAATCAGGTTCTCGGCCCGGATCGCGCCCTCGATTTCCTCGCGCTTGCGTCGGTCGGTCGCCATGCGTTTGCGGCTGTCGGAGATCATGTCGGCGGCGGCCTCGCGAGAGACCGAACCGACCGCCTGGAGGCGGATTCGCCGCGAGGTGTCGGTTTGCAGATCGGTCGCCGAAACGTGGATGACGCCGTTGGCGTCGATATCGAACGTGACCTCGACCTTGGCCTCGCCCCGGGCCTGCGGCGTGATGCCTGTCAGGTCGAATTGCCCCAGCGCCATGTTGTCGGCGGCCAGCTCGCGCTCGCCCTGGAGGACGTGAACCTCGATGGTCTCCTGGTCGTCGCGGGCATTGGTGAACAGGCGGCTCTTGCGGGCCGGGATGGGCGTGTTCCGCTCGATGATGCGGGCAAAAAGTCCGCCCTGCGTTTCGATGCCCAGCGACAGCGGCGTGACGTCCACCAGCGTGACTTTGCGGACCTGCCCGGCCAGCACGCCCGCCTGCACGGCCGCGCCCAGCGCGACGACGCGGTCCGGATCGACGTGCCCATACGGTTCGATGCCCGTGACCTGCCGGACCAGTTTCCGCACGGCCGGCATGCGGGTCATTCCGCCCACCAGGATCACGCGGTCCAGGTCGGCACCGCTCAATCCCGCGTCGGCCAGCGCACGCTGAGCGGGGGCGACCATTCGTTCGGTGATGTCGGCCGTGGCGTGCTCGAAGGCCTCGCGAGTCACCGTAACCGAGCACTGGCTGCCGCGGCGGAACGAGTGCGGCAGGGTCACTTGCGTCTGGGGTTCAGTGGAGAGTTTCATCTTGGCGTCCTCGGCCAGTTGGAGCAGCAGCCGCCGCTCGGCCGGGTCGTCGCCCAGGTCCAGTCGCCACTGACTGCGGAAGCTCTCGGCCAGCAGCCCCGCCAGGCGCTGGTCGTAATCGTCGCCGCCGAGTTGCGTGTTGCCGTTGACGGCTTTGACCTCGAAGACGCCCTCGCCCAATTCGAGGATCGACACGTCGAAGGTTCCGCCGCCCAGGTCCCAGACGAGGATGGTGTGCGCCTGTTCCATGTCCAGCCCATAGGCCAGCGCCGCGGCCGTCGGTTCGTTCACCAGCCGCACAACCTCCAGCCCCGCGATGGCGGCGGCGTCCTGGGTCGCGCGGCGCTGGGCATCGTTGAAGTACGCCGGAACGGTGATGACCGCACGCTCGACCGACTCGCCCAGGTGAGTCTCGGCGTCGGACTTGAGTTTCTCCAGGATCATGGCGGAGATCTCGACCGGCGTGTACGCCCGGCCGTCGATCTTCACGATGTAGTCGGAGCCCATCTGCCGCTTGATGGAAGCGACGACGGTGTCGTCCGCCGAGGCCGCCTGGCCTATCCGCCGCTTGGCCGAGAACACCGTGCGCAGCGGGTTAGCGCACGCCTGCGCCCGCGCGATGCGCCCCACCCACCGGCGGTCGTCGCGAGCGAACGCGACCACCGACGGCGTCAATGCCTCGCCCTCCAGGTTCGGGATGATGACGGGGCGACCGTCCTTCATGTACGCGGCCACGGAGTTCGTCGTGCCAAGATCAATGCCGATAATCGGTCCCATTTGTTTCCATTCCTTCATGTAGATCAGGAGACATTCGCTTTGCAGATGTCAGTCGTCATTCCGCCGCGCGGCGGGAGTTCTCGTTGCCCGGGCCTCTCTGCCCGGATGGATTCGTCCCAGTCCGTCAGGACGCCGTACTTCACCAGCGTCTCGGTGCCCGCAATGGCGACGCTCA
>CAZYDC010000560.1:0-3242 GCA_964646065.1 uncultured Planctomycetaceae bacterium
CGTTCGGAAGCAGAGTCGTTTCAGGCGACCGTAGGCTTGATCCTCGGCCTCGCCCGGCTCCGCTCGATACCAGGTGTTTCCAACGTTCAGTGCGATCCGGTCCCGCGCAGCGACGCGCATGGTCTGCTCGTACATGGCCTGATCGCCCAAATACGGAATGACATCTTTGTCAGGGCGCGCCGGAGGTTCGCGCAGTTGGGCTAAGACCTGCCGCATGGTGTCGCCTCGCTGTGCGGCGGCGACAATGAATCCCTCAAAATCCTCGGGTGCGAAGAAGTTGGACCGCACACTGTCTTCGACGGCCTTGGCCAACCTATCGGGAGCCGCTGAGCACGGCTCAGGTTGGAATACGCAGGTTGCGGGTTGCTGGAAATTCCACCGATGCAGGATGGCAAAGCGGTCGAACCGCTCCGCAAGCTCGCGCCGGAGGTCCTTGTCGAAGCGGCGGAAGATGTCGGCGTAGACCGGCTCGTTGTCCTTCCAGGACTTGGAAAGGAACGCGCAGCGGGCGACCCGGCGCAGGTCTTCATCATCGTAGAGGCTGCGTAGGCCCGCTTTGGGCAACAGGAATCGCACCATGTTGCGCTTGATGGTGACGTACTTGGCAAGCCAAGGCCCCAGCGTGGCGTTGGCGTCGGCGGGAGAGACGGGCAGAACGAGCAGGACGGGCTTGTCCCATCGCTCCGGCTGGTCCTGGGCGGGGATGTTGGCCCACGGCGAACCTTCCCAATTCGGATCAAGAACGATCACGCGGGAAGGCGGCTCGCTGGTCGAATCGGGTGAACGGAGTTGATGTTCGAGAACCTGGCGGATGAACGCATGGTCCTTCATCACGGGCAGAAGGCCCGGCGGCGTCTGTGTGTCCGGCTCGAAGAGTTTGTCGTTCTTCGCCATCGCCTTGACCTTCGACAGCGGATTCTCTTCGAGCTTGAAACAGAATCGCTTCTCGCTCGTGCCGACCTCGTGAATGTTGAAACTGTTATCGACGACCGTGGTCAGTTCGGCGGTGAAGGCATTGTCATCTACGGACCTGGCGCGGGTAAGATCAAGCTGGAGTTCCTCGCGGGTGCCGCCCAGGATGTTCGTGGCGGAAAGGGAGCGAACCCAGATGCCGCTGATCGTCTCGCGGGCGTGGTCAATTTGAACCCCGGCTGCTTGCAACGCCTCCAAGTTCCGGATCGCTTTTTCGCGCAGGTGTTCCTGATCCGCCGTGGTGGCGAAGGAGTCAATCAACGTCAACACCCCGCAATCGTCGTCATTGACCAAGAAGTCCGAGGGCGTGAGCAACGGAACTTGACTCCCACGCGACCGGTACAGTTCCGCAAGCACGCGGATCATGTCGCGTTTGTCCTGCGCCGAGTCGGCCATGAGGATATGATCTTCCAGGAGCGTGAGCAATTCCGGCGAAAACGGCCAAGCCTCGACAACTTCTTTGCGAAGGCGATCTTTTTCGGCGTCCGATTTTGCGGAGTGCAGCAGCCTCACCCGCTCCTGCGCGTAGGGCGCAACAGTCTGCTCGATGGCCGGTGTGGAGAACTGGGCGCGGTTTTCAAACAGACGATGCAGCAGCAGTCTCTTTCGGTCTTCCTTGGCGGTCTCGCCCTTGAAGTCCACCACAACCGGGCCGATTCGATGGATTTGCCGATAACCCTCCGTCGTTGAATCTCTAACGGAAACGATCAACATGAGCAGGTCCGGGCGCTCTTTCGCAAGCTCAGAGAGAATCTGCACGAAGTTGAACGCCCACTGGCGGCGCTTGAGGCCGCTGTCACCGGGATCGTCATGTAGGCCGTCGAACCAGGTCTGGAATTCGTCGAGGATCAACGCCGTGGGGCGTTCCGCGAAAATGTCCTGCATGAGCGACTTGGCGGGGATAGCCGTCCCCGATGCTTCGTGTTTTCCCCGGTAATAAGTGCCGCGCGGGTGACGGTCGAATACCAGGTCCCAAAGCGTGCGATATTCCTGGTTGGACAGGGTCTCTGAGATCGCCACAAATCCCTTGGGCAATTCCAGTTTAGCCAGCGTCGGGAACCCCGGTTTCTCACCCCACTCTTTCGCCCACTCGGCAACCTTGTCCGGGGACTCAAACGCATGATGCAACACCGCCATGATGTGGGATTTGCCGCGCCCGCTTTGGCCGAGGAAGACCAGGGGACGCCCCTGAGCGCCTTTGGAAACCGCCGCGAGTGCCCGCTGAACGTCGCCTGTTGGAAAGGTGATGCGTAGAAGCGTCGTCGGCTCCCGCTGGACCCAGCCGGTATTCTGCTGATTCCGCAGTTCGATTGCAGTCCCACGCATGTGGGAGGATCGGAATTCCTCTCGCAACTCAAGCGGCAGATTCGCAGGCATAATGACTCCCTTGCCCGTCACAGAAGCCCGGCTGGACCCAACGATAGGTTCCTGCAACTCCGGCTCATAGGATTTTACGGAAGAGGGGATTGTACCCGAAGTCCTGGCGCAGGGCAATGGAACGCTTCCGTCTCGATAAGATAATGGGGCCGCCGTCGGCGCGTAGGCCATCCCAGCGGCTCTTCGCGTAAAGCGACGGGGCTGGGCAAAAAAGATCACCGAACCGGGAAAGTGTGCCCGTGGAAGTGTAGCGGCTTCGAGGCTCGCGAAGATAAGACGCAAGACCATGTAACACAAGCTCTTGTTCCGCACTATACACCCGTGAGGGAGTTGGGAGACACGGCTATGAGGTACATGAACCGCGAGGAAGCCGAGTTCGCCAAGATCATGCGATCCGTTCGGCCAGTTGTTCGACCATCGAAGGGTTTCAAGCGTCGCCTATGGATGCGTCTGGCGGCTCAGATCGAGGCGCTGGCCAGGGCGGGTTGACATCGACGTGCCGGTGCGCACGACCTCCGACGTGATGATGGGCATCGCCTTCGACGTGACGGTGGGTGCGGCCCGCTGGGGGCCATAGGCATGGCCTGGGCGGGCCTGGGACGGGAGTTCATGGCGGGGTTGATTGTGTGGGTGCCTGGACGACGGAACGCCTCGGCGGGGCGACACCCACGGGGCGGACTCCATGCAGATCGTGTCGGCTTCCCGATGCCCGCAAGGTGCTTTCGATTTTGAAGATGCTCAGGTTGTTCCTGCCACTTGCAACTTGAGCGCCTTTGACAATCCACTATCCATGATGCTCAAGTTAAAGGGTCTCTTTATCCAAAGGTGCTCAGGTTTCTTTGTAACCGTTCACGCCCCCGTCGTGACGAGCCTTGGGGCCGGCAGGCCGGCGC
>CAZYDC010000561.1:0-3234 GCA_964646065.1 uncultured Planctomycetaceae bacterium
GCACTACAAACGCACCAGCCTTGATAAAAGTGTTACCCTGATTTGAACCACGCCCGCCGCTTCTTTGCTGTTTTCGCGCAATTTGTTGTTTCTTCGTTGTTTACTTGTCTTCAGTTGTCGTTTTCGCGTAATTCGCGTAATTCGTGGCTATCCGCTTTGAATTTGATGCGATTGCCCTGCGCGGCGGGGTGCATTTCGGTTTCCGGGAAACAACGCGGCGGTGCTTCCATTGCGGCGGTTATTTTTGGCGAATGTCCAAATACCCGGGTTCCTTCCTCTTGCAAGGTCGCGCGTCGCCGACCGGCAAGCCGACGTAAGATCCAGCTTGCTGGTCGGCGCAGTGGGGCACCCCATGAAGTTTTGAGACGAAACGTCATTCCCGGAAACCGAAATGCGCCCCTCGCGGCGGGGCGGGGCAATGGCATGTTCTTGCCGACCGGGCAGTTTTACGAAGCTATTGGCTCTTTTTGAACTCGTCGTAGGTTTTGGTCCCGCTGGCCAGGTCCGGCGGAAGCGGGGCTTCCTCGTCCAGGTCCAGGCACTTGACCACTCCGGGCGATATTTCCTTGTAGCGAAAACCGCTCTCCGGGCAGATCATGATTCCGTCTGCGCCCGGATTGATGCGATGGCCGTGGCGGCTGATCCAACCGGCCTGGCGGGCGGGGACGCCCATCATCAGGGCATAATCGGGCACGTTTTTGGCCACCACGGCGCCGGCCGCGATGAACGCGTATCGCCCGATCGTCGTCCCGCAGACGATGGTCGCGTTGGCGCCCACCGACGAACCCCGCTTGAAGTGCGTCACCTCGTAGAGGCTGTGGCGGAGCACCTGCGAGCGGGGGTTGGTCACGTTGGTCAGCACGCAACTGGGGCCCAGGAACACGTCGTCCTCGATGATCGTGCCGGTGTAGATCGAAATGTTGTTCTGCACCTTGACGTTGTTCCCGATCACCACGTCGTCGGCGACGCTGACGTTCTGGCCGAAAATGCACTTCTTGCCGATCTTGGCCTTACCGTAAATGTGCGAGAAATGCCAGATCTTCGTCCCCTCGCCGATCTGCGCGCCTTCGTCCACATAGCTGCTCTCATGCACGAAATAAGGCTTTTTCTCTTCCGCCACGGTGGGGTCCTTCTTTCTGTTCTTCTTCGCCGTTGCCGTTCAATCCGAAATCCGCAATCCGCAATCCGAAATTCTTACAGGTTCACCGGCACGCCGCCCTTGCGAAGGCTTTCGCTGCCGGCCTCCAGCACCTTGACCACCCGCAGACCGTCGTTGCCGTCGCTTCGCGGAGGGGTGTTGTTCACGACCGAGTCCATGAAATGCTGGCATTCGACCTTGAGCGGCTCGTCGGTCTTGATCTGCGGGATCAGGATGTCCCCCGTCCGCAGCGTGATCGCCTCGACGTAGTCGGCGACCGTTTTCTTCACGTCGGCCGACTTCTCGTGGACGCGGATCTTCTCCGAGGCCTCCATGTCGTCGAACACGACCATCTTCTGCGAGCCCACCAGCGTGACCTTGCGGATCTTGTGCGGGTCCAGCCAGGACACGTGGATGTGCGCCATCCGCCCGTCGGCGAACTTGAGGTTGGCGAACACCACGTCCTCGATGCCCTTTTGCAGGTACGCCTGCCCGCTGGCCGACACGCTCACCGGCTGGGCGCCGAACAGGTAACAGGCCACCGAAATGTCATGCGGCGCCAGCGACCACCAGGCGTTCTCCTGCTTGCGGATAATGCCCAGGTTCAACCGCTGGAAATACAGGTAGAGCGAATCGCCGATGGCGCCTTTGTCGATCATGTCTTTGATATAGTTGACGGCGGGGTGGTATTCGAGCAGGTGCCCGACCATGAGTTGCAGTTTCGCCGCGGCCGCCAGGTCCACCAGTTCCTTGGCCTCGGACGACGCGAGCGTCAGGGGTTTCTCCACATAGACGTGCTTTCCGGCCTGGAGCGCGGCCTTGGCGACCTTGAAATGGTGCGGGGCGTCCACGGCGATCACGACGGCCCCGACGGAGGCGTCCGCGAACGCCCTGGCCGAATCGTCCGTCACGCACGCCTGCGGGTATGCCGCGACCATCGCCTGCCGCGTCTTTTCGTTCAGGTCCACGACGTACTTGAGCTGCCCGCCTTTGACCGAGGCGAAATTCCTGACCAGGTTCTTGCCCCAGTTGCCTGCTCCGACCACGGCCACGCCAATCATGAAATGCTCCTTACCAGGTGTACCAATCCATATCGACCAACCGCACAGAAGCCTGTAAATAATAGCCGCTTGGTTCCATTAAGATAGAATATTCTTCTCATCCGTTTGTAGTGGCTCCGTAAGGAGCTTCAGGGCGATTGCATCTTCATTGCCAACCACAAGAAGATTAGCCACGAATTGCGCGAATTGCGCGAAAACAGCGAAGAAACAAAATATTTCGCAAAAGAAGCAACGGCAAGAAACGCCTGAACGCGAAAAAAGCAAAGAGAAAGTCGTTTCTTTGCAGTTTTCGCGCAATTTGTTGTTTCTTCGTTGTTTACCCTGCCTTGCAGTTGTTGTTTTCGCGAAATTCGCGAAATTCGTGGCTATCTGCTTTGAATTTGATGCGTTTGCCCTGGGGGCGAGGTTTGTAGTGTGCCCGTAAGGGCATTCTTGGAGAACCGCCTTGCGGCGTCACGAACCCTAATTGAATTTCGCCGTTTGGACGATATAAGATGTCCAGTCGCACATTTACGCGTGAAGAACGTAAACCAACGCAATAACCGCAAGGAGATTCCATGGTGAACGAGCTGCTGCGGAAGATCGAGTCGAAGAAGGCCCTGATCGGCATCGTGGGCCTGGGCTACGTGGGTCTGCCGCTGGTCCGCGAGTTTACCCGCGGCGGCATGAAGGTGCTGGGGTTCGACGTGGACGGGCACAAGGTCCAGTCGCTTGCGCAGGGCAAGAGTTACATCGAGCACATTCCCTCGCAGACCGTCCGCGAGATGACCGGCAGCGGCCTGTTCACCGCGACCACCGACTTCCGGCGGCTCAAGGAGCCCGACTGCATCATCATCTGCGTGCCCACGCCGCTGACCAAGCAGCGCGAGCCCGACATGACCTACATCGAAGCCACCGGAAACGCCATCGGCCTGACCCTTCGCAAGGGCCAACTCGTCGTGCTGGAATCCACCACCTACCCCGGCACCACGCGAGAGGTCATGCTGCCCCTGCTCCAAAAGCGAGGCCTGGAGGTCGGAAAGGACTTCTTCCTGG
>CAZYDC010000562.1:0-3224 GCA_964646065.1 uncultured Planctomycetaceae bacterium
CGCTGTGTTTCCTGCTGGCCATCGGCTGCTTCTGGCGAATGCTGCACTCGCTGACGTTGCGGCGCGTCCTGCTCAGCGGGGCGGCGCTGGGCCTGCTGTTCCTGTCCAAGATGTCCGCCCCGGTCATCCTGCCGATGTTGCTGGTGCTGCTGGTCGTGCGGGTGAAAAAGGGCCTCCCGCTGGAGCTGGCGGTGGGACAGTGGAAGAAACGGCTGGGCTCGCGGATGGAAATCGGCGGGGCGCTGCTGGGGGCGGTCGCGCTCAACGCGGTCATGGTACTGGTAATCATCTGGACGGCGTATTCCTGGAGATACAGCGCGTTCGCCGGCCCGGTGGGCAAAGACCAATTCGCCTACCCGGCAGTACTGAAAAAGCCCGGGCTCGCCCATGACGTCGGGGAGTTCTGCAACGAGCACCGGCTTTTGCCGCAGGCGTACGTTTACGGAATGGTGTTCACGGTGCAAGAAGCCGATCGGCGGTCGGCCTTCCTCAACGGCGAGCACTATCTTACCGGGCGCAGGGCGTTCTTTCCTTATGCCTTTGCGGTCAAGACGCCGCTGTCCGGGTTGATCGTCCTGGCGCTGGCGGTGGCGGCGGCGCTGCGGTGGCGAGCGGGCAAGGAAGGTTCCCCGCCGCCCCAGCAGGTCCGGGATGTTCTTTACCGGACGACCCCGCTGTGGACATTGATGCTGGGTTTCTGGCTGGTCACGGTGAACAGCCACATCAACATAGGTTTGCGCCATCTGCTGCCGGCCTACGGGCCGATGCTGGTCCTGGTGGGAATCTGCGGAACCTGGCTGGAGTCCAAGGCCCGCCTGCTGAGTTGGTTGGCCAAGGGCGTGCTGGCCGCGGCGCTGTTGGAGTGCGTGCTGGCCTGGCCGAACTACCTGGCCTACTTCAACGTCTTTGCCGGCGGCGGCGACAATGCCTACAAGCACCTGGTGGACAGCTCGCTGGACTGGGGACAGGACCTGCCGGGCTTGAGGGAATGGCTGTTGAAAAACCGGAGCGAGCATGAACCGGTGTATTTGTCCTATTTCGGTTCGGGCAGCCCGACCTGGTATGGTTTGACCCTGGATGATTCGGCGGCCAAAATGAAGCCCGCGATTCCCGTCCGGAGGCTTCCGGGCATGTTCGAGATGGACATGCGGCGCCAGGGGCTGGACCTGTGGCCGCTGACGGGCGGAACGTACTGCGTCAGCGCGACCATGCTTCAGCGGATTGGCGATAAAGCTCCAGGCCCGTGGGTCGATCTCTACGAACAGATCTATCAGGAACAGGCGAAGCAAGTCCGGGCGCTGCTGAGGAAGCCCCCAGACCAGATTCGCGCGACCATGGCGGAGAATCCGAAATACTGGTGGCCTCTGGCCAATAGTTTCAGATCGCTTCGGTTGGGCCGGCTCTGCGCGTACCTGCGCCAGCGAAAGCCCGACGCCAACATAAATTATTCCATACTCATTTATCACCTCAGCGACGACGAGGTGCGAGAGGCGCTGGAAGGCCCGGCGGCTGAACTGAAGGAAGACTGGGAATCGCCTTACACCCGCCCTCCGGACTAAACAGGCGCGTGGCGGCATGGCGCCGGGGTAACTTATCTGCGTGTCGGCGGCGCCTTCACGTTGCTCCCCGCCTTCTTGTCCATTTTGGCGGCCGAAAGCACCTTCATGGCTTTCTTAATGTCGGCGAGCTTGAACACGGCGGTCGTTTGTCCGCCGCGGGCGCCGCCGGTGCAGTAGGCGTAGAGGATGTTCACATGTTCGTCGGCCAGCTTCTGGGCCACGGCGGCGAACGCCCCGGGTTCGTTGGACAATTCCAGCACCAGCACGTCGGTCTCGGTCCAGCGGTCGTGGGCCTTGCCCAGCACCGCTCGGGCCTGCGCGGAATTCTCGCAAACCACGCGCAGCACGCCCTGCTCGGAGTAATCCGTCAGCGTCAAGGCGACGATGTTGATGCGCGCCTTGGCCAGCGCGCCGATTACGTTGGCCAGAACGCCCGGCTTGTTCACCAGGAAAACCGAGAACTGCGTTTCAATGTGCATGACGATCTCCGATACGTAGCATGGCCATCCTGGCCATGAGTCCCACGGGCATCTTGCCCGTGGTTTTTGATTCTTTTCTTTTTTTTTCACACACCAGCAACGACAACAGCTACAGCAAAGACACGGGCGGGACGCCCGTGATACTCATGGGCAAGATGCCCATGCTACGTTGCTATCCGCGTTTGGTCCACAAGGGGCCCTTGGGTTTTTTCGGTCGGGAACCGCGTGCGGCCTTGCCCGGCGCGACCACCTGGGTTTCCGCGGCGGCCTCGGTGGCTTCCTTTTCCTTAATGTGCCTGCGGATGATGATCTGCTCGAAAACGCTGGAGAACGTCGAGGTCATGATGTACAGGTTCAGCCCGGCCGGCGCGTTGTAGAAGAACACCAGCATCATGACGGGGGACATGTACTTCATCATCTTCTGCTGCTGCGCCTGCTGGGGCGTGGACGTGGCGCTCATCGAGGTGGGCGTGAGCTTGGTCTGGTAATACATCGCGATGGTCAGCAGGAGTGGCAGCAGGTTGATGTTGACGATCGGCCCCATCAGCCCGCCCAAGAGCGGCAGGTGGATCGCCCAGGGCAGATGGTAGACGGCGTCCTGCCCGGCCAAGTCGGTGATCCAGACCGGCAGGAACGGCGTCTGGCGCAAGGCCACGTCGGCGTTCAGGCCGGTGTAGAGGGCGATCCAGATCGGCATCTGGAGCACCATGGGCAGGCAGCCCATCAGTTGGCCCGGGCCCTGCTCCTTGTAGACATTCATGGTCTCGCGCTGGAGAGCGTCCTTGTCGTCCTTGTATTTCTCCTTGAGCGCCGCCATCTTGGGGGCGAGTTTCTGCATCCGCATCATGGCGACC
Source organism: uncultured Planctomycetaceae bacterium (assembly GCA_964646065.1). Taxonomy (GTDB): domain Bacteria; phylum Planctomycetota; class Phycisphaerae; order SM23-33; family SM23-33; genus CAZYDC01. The sequence goes on from CAZYDC010000562.1 coordinate 2,893, forward strand.
TGCCCCTTCTTGGTCAGCGGGTGCAGCAGGACTCGCACGATAATCACCAGGATGATGATGGCCACGCCGTAGTTGTGAAACGTGATCCAGCTCTTTCCCATGAACTCCAACAGCAACATGAGCACGGGGGTCAGGAAATTGAACCACGTGATGCCGCAGCAACTGCCCGCTTCGATGCTGCCGTCATAGTTGAGCTTCTTATACAGGGACACCGTGCCGAACATGTCGCGGTCCTTGGGCCCGGCGAAGAAGTCGAAACCGACCTGGCTCTTTCCCGGTACGATTTTGCCCGAGGAGTCCTTGCTCGAGGCGGCGATCTTGATTTGCTCCAG
>CAZYDC010000563.1:0-3221 GCA_964646065.1 uncultured Planctomycetaceae bacterium
CGTCAGGTGGTAGCCGAACGTGGACTTGATGAGCGGGCAGAGGTTGGCCGGAAGAACCTCCTCGGCGGGGGCGATCATATCGAGCGACCCGCCGCAGAGGCAGACAGGCACGCCGCCCGCGGCGAGGATCAACTCGCGCGGCGTGAACTCGCAAAGGATTCCGACGATCGGCCTGCCGGCCTTCCTGGCATCTTCGGCGTACGACAGGCAATTGCCCAGCATGTCGGCGAAGTGGTCGGACAGGCCAAAGCTTGTAGTGACGCCGTGAGGCGTTTCCTGCCGCTTCCCGTAGCAGGGTGCGGCGGGCTGGCTATTCTGACATTCCTTGCTCATGCGGACATCATATCATGTGAATGCTCTGTTACACACAAAGTGACGGACCTGGGTGCCATGCCCAAGTCCGCGCGGGCATGTCCGCGCCGTGCGCACATGCCCGCGCGGACTTGGGCATGGCACCCATCGATTGACGAGCAACAGAGAACTACGTTTTCTTCGCCACGAACAGTCCCTGGGCGATCTTGCCTTGCTGGGCCAGTTCGCGGATGAACTTCAACTCGCCGCCCAAGGCCTGCATGAGGTCCATGTCGTAGCCGATGATCCGCAGGGCGTCGTCGGTGAGTTGCATCTCGAGCATTTTTATGTACAGGTCGCAGTAAGGCGCGAATCGGCCGGTGTCGTGCGCGTGGAGCACCCGGCAGGAGTTGGCCTCCAGTTCGCGCGTGTAATCCTCGATGCCGAAAATATTGGGGAACTTCATGAACCGCATGTACCGCTGGGCCTGTGCGTCGTCCAGGCCTTTGCCCTCGACCCAATCGGTGAAGGCGATGACGCCGCCCTTGGGCACCAGCCTGGCGGCCTCGCGGATCAGGGCGGGTTTGTCGGCGACGTAGCACCAGGCGTCCTCGCCCCAGACGAAGTCGGCCTGTTCGCCGGGCAGGCCGGTCCGGCAGGCGTCGGCCTGGACCAGCGTGATCTTGTCGGCGGAGCCTTCCTCCCGGCAGCGTTGTCGGCCCATCTCGATCATCCTTTGGGTCGCGTCCACTCCGGTCATGCGGGCGGCCTGGCGGAACCGCACGAGGAACCGCATCCCGGCCCCGGTGCAGCAGCACAGGTCCACGCCCGAGCTGCCCGGGCGGATCCCGGCCTTGTCGGCAAGGTCCATCGAGGACACCAGGCCGCCGATGTGAATCTGCCGCCCCATGACCAGTTCCCACAACTCCCCCTCTGGGCCGGAGTACACCGCCTGAACGTTCGTCAAACCGATCTCTTGCGTCTGTTTCATAGGCTGGTCCTGTTAATGGGGTTGCCACGCAGTTTACCCCTCCGGCGCGAAAGTGCAAGCGCCCCAAAGATTCTTGTTGACATTCGCCCCGAACCCACTCAACATGTAACGATCTTATCTAATGTGAAGGGGCAAAAAATGAAAGTTGGACGTGTCATTACTATTGCGGCCTTGCTGTTGGCGGCCGCGGGCTGGCAAGGGCATCTGTCGGCGGGCGACAGCCCACCGGGGGCGAAGGCTTCCCCAAGCACCCCCTCGGAAGGCGAGGCCAAGCTCACCTATGAAGCCAGCGACAAAATGGTCAGTATTTTCACTCCCCGCAAGCTGGTCGAAAAGGTGGGCTTCCAGATTTTCAGCGCCAAGGGAACCCTGAATATCTGCGGCAAGAAGGTCGCGATCCTGGGCGTGGTCGCGGGCAGGCAGGTGGGGTTCGGAATGGACCTCACCGGCAAGGGAACCGTCGAAACCAGTGAACTCCAGCCGGTCACCGGCAAGCCCATGCTCTTCCGCCTGAAGCAGGAGAACAAGAAAGAATTCGCCGTGGTCGTGGACCGTTGCCAGGTGACCTCGTTCTCCGACGGAACGATGCGGCTTAGCGGCGACTACTACGCCGCCTGCGGCTTCAAAACGATGATCAACCGGACGCAGATCCGGATCATCGACGACAACATGGACGGGAAGATCACCCAGGACGGGAAAGACGCCATCGCCATCGGCAACTCCGTGTGCGCCCAGCCGTTCTACAAGATCCACCAGATCGGCGGAAGCTTCTACGAGATCAAGGTCGCCAAGGACATGAGCAGCCTGACCTATACCAAGCTGGACGATGTCAGTCCGGTCAAGCTCACCTCGCCGCTGCTGAAGAACAACATACTGCGGGCCCTGGTGCTGATCGACGAGTCCACCGGGCAGGCGTTTGACGCGGTCGGCTGCAAGTCCGGCATTCCCGCCGGGGACTATTCGCTCGCGTACGGGGCGCTGGAGGCCGGCAGAGACGTCGTCATCATCAAGCCCGGAAAAGGCATGAAGAAGATCAGCGTCAGCGAGGGCAGCAGCGATCTGGGTTTGGGCAAACCGCTGAAATTGCTTTTTACCGGCTACGTGGCCGGAGACAAGGTCGAGGTTTATCCCGACGTGCAGATCGTCGGGGCGGCCGGTGAGATTTACCAGCCGGACTTCGGTTCCACCAGCGGCAGGCCTGTGGTGACCCAGTCGGAGGGGAATAAGGTTATCAGCCAGAAGCCCATGGAGTTTGGGTGAGGCGGCAGACTCTGCGTGTACTCAGGGCGAGTACAAGGAATGACGTTGGAGCACGGTAAAGTGACAGTGGCCAGCCTTCTGCCGATCCTCGGAATGGTAAGCGGCAGCATGACTCTCCAGGAATTGGCCGACAGCAAACCGCAAACTTTCGCTACCACGATGCCCAGCAGCGAGTCCGGCAGCGGGACGGGCACTGGGACTGGCAACGGTAATTAGTCAGAAAGAAATTTAGCGATCCGTGGAAGGCGTATCCAAAGAGTTATTTGGTTTGATCTACAGCCTGCTTTCAGGTTTTGTCGCCGCGTGGGTGTTTTACGGGCTCACGGCGCACCCCAAAGCCGCGCCATTCGAGCGCGTTGTTCAGGCTCTTATCTTCACCGTAATCGTTCAAGCGATAGTTTTGGTAGTGCGACAAACGCTGTTCCTCATAGGAGGGTTATTTGTCTTGGGGACATGGAACGGCGATGTCGCCCTCGTCTGTTCGGTGATTGTCGCGATTCTTGTTGGATTGATAATCGCCAGATTCGCCAACAACAACACCGTTCATGGATGGCTTTGGTCTTGGAAGTGGTTGGAACGGCGGAAGTGGATGGCCAAGCGAAAATGGCGGTGGCAGTGGACTTGCCGAACCTCATATCCTTCCGAATGGTACAGTGTTTTCAGCCGTGAGAAACGTTGG
>CAZYDC010000564.1:0-3212 GCA_964646065.1 uncultured Planctomycetaceae bacterium
CGGTTTTTCCTGGATCGCGAAATCGATGCTGATCCGCTGAGGCTTCAGTTCGCCGTAATACTTTCGCACGGCGTCATGCTCGGGGCCGATCACCAGGCACACTCGCCGGTAGCCCGCGTCGGCCAGGGCCGACAGCACGTAGTCCAGGAACGGCCTGCCGACGTTGATCATCGCCTTGAGGCCCGTCTGCGCCATCGCCGCCTGCTCGGCGGTGAGCTTGGCGCCGTCGTCCGCCTTGCGCATCCGCGTGCCCAGTCCCCGGGCGAGGATAACCGCTTGAGTTAATACATTCTCCATCTGTCTCTCTCAATCGCCTTTGCCGTATCGGGCATTCGGCCATTTGACATTCTGATATTGATTCGTCATTTGTCATTCTTGCGACCGCGCGACCTTCGCACCACACGCTACACGGTCGCGCCGTCCTTCCACCGCACGAACGCCTCGATGCCGTGGTACTGCGGCAGTCCCAGCTTGTCGTAAATCCCCGCCGTCGAGCGGTTGCGGTCCTCCGCCCGCTGCCAGAATTCCCGGGCGTCGTACGGGCCGGGGAACATCGCGCGGTCCTTCTGGCTTTCATGCCGAAAGATCGCGTGCCGCTTGTGGTACAGTTCGTCGGGGCTGACGGGCACGGCCATGTCGATCTGGTACGGCTCCCATTCCTGCCACGCGCCGCGATAGAGCCACACCTCCGGCAGCGAGCCGACCTTTTTCTTGTACTGCTCCAACGCGCGGAAGACCGCCTCCAAGCACATGCGGTGCGTTCCGTGCGGGTCGGACAAATCGCCGGCCGCGAAAACGATATCCGGGCGGATCTTCAGCAGCGGGCGGAGCACGATGGCCACGTCCTCCTCGGAGATCGGCAGCTTCTGCACCATGCCCGTCTTGTAGAATGGCATGTCCAGGAAATGGCAATGGTCCCGGGGCACGCCGCAGAACCCCGCCGCCGACGTCGCCTCGATCCGCCGGATGAGCGTCTTGACCGATTGCACCTCCGGGCTGTCGATGGTCGCCGGCTCCTTGTGGCGGAGGAACTGCTCGATGTGCTCGTCGATGGCAGTGGTCTGCTTGGCGGCCAAGCCGAAAATATGGTTGAACTCCCGCACGAATTCCGCGAAGCGGATCACGTTGTGGTCGAACACGGCGATGTTCCCGCTGGTCTGGTAGGCCGTGTGGACCTCGTGGCCGTGCTGGCAGAGCCTCTGAAGCGTGGCGCCCATCGAGATCACGTCGTCGTCCGGATGCGGGCTGAAGACCAGGATCTTTTTCCCCGGCGCCTTTCCGCCGGGCCAACCGGTAATGGTGTTCATCAACCGCTTGAACACTTCCAGGTTGATCCCGTACGCACCGCCCTTGGCCTGGAGCAGTTCGTAGAGGTGGTTCTCCGCGTAGTCCTCGTCGGTCAGGGCCAGGACGGCCTTGCCTAGCTTGAGCGACAGCCAGGTGGTCGCCCGCCTCGCCAGCGCGTCGGTCCACTCGCAAGAGCCTAGCAGCCACGGCGTGGCGACGCGGGTCAGCATGGCCGCCGCGGACGAGTCGAGATAAAACGTCGCGTCCGGATGGCTTTGCAGGTAACTGGCGGCCACCGTGGTATGAATGGGCTCCTCGATGGCCCGGCGGAGGATCGGGGCCTTGTGCTCGCCGAAGGCCAGCAGGCAGATGCTCCGTGCGGCCATGATCGTGCCCACGCCCATCGTGATCGCCTGGGCGGGCACGTTCTCCTCACCGAAGAAATCGCTGGCCGCGTCCAGCCTCGTCACGCGGTCCAGATGCACCAGCCGCGTACGGCTGTCGCTGGAGGAACCGGGCTCGTTGAACCCGATGTGCCCGGTGCGCCCGATGCCCAGGATTTGCAGGTCGATCCCACCCGCCTTGACGATGGCCTGCTCGTACTTGCGGCAGAACTCGTCCGCCTTCTTGACCATGCCGTCGGGAATGTTGATATTCTCGCGCGGGATGTTCACGTGCTTGAAAAAGTTCTCGTGCATCCACCGATGGTAGCTCTGGAGGGCGTCGGGCTTCATCGGCCAGTACTCGTCGAGGTTGAACGTCACGACGTTGACGAAGCTCAGGCCTTCCTCGCGGTGCATGCGGATCAACTCGCGATACACATTGATCGGCGTGTGGCCGGTAGCCAGGCCCAGCACGGCGGTCTTTCCCTGACCGGCGCGTTGGCGGATCAGGTCGGCGATCCGCTTGGCCACGGCATTGGCGGCCGTCTTGGAATCCAAGAACAATTGAACTGGCAAACGTTCTGTCATCATAGATAACACCTTCCAATGGACAATTCACTTGTCACGGCGTAGCCTCTTGGCGAAGCCGGACGGCTTGCGATTTCATTTTGCGCCGATTGCCGCGCGGAAACCAGTCTTTTCCCGGCGCGGCCCTGAGGCAACCTCCGGGCTTCCGGCGGGCCTGCCCGATTCGGAGCCCGCTCTGCCCAACCGGAAACTTGTCCTGCCCAACCGGAAACCCGCTCTGCCCAACCGGGAACCCGTCCTGCCCAACTGGAACCCGTTCTGCCTGACTTTTCACGGTTCTTCAAATGATAACACTTGTATTTACAGTATGTTATCAATTCAGGACTCTCGTTTCGCGTGTTTTTCGTGATATTCATAGGGTTCTTTCCATAGACAGGGATCGACCGTCGAACCAGGGTTCCGGAGCGGGATTACCCGATTAACGGATCAAGAGGATTCGGCGGTGGGCCTTCATCCCGAAACCCCGACATCTTTCTTACAATCCCGCTCTTGGCCGTTCAATCGGCTCATGGGGCATAGTCAATCATCATTCGTCCATCGTCAACTCCTTCCATATCCATTTTCCAAATACCTGCAAACGCCAGCGACGGGCCCCCAGCAAGCCCGCGTAGCCGCTGGTGCAACGCGACCCCAATAGTATAACGCACAAGTAGATGTTATATCTACAACATTTTCTTAATATTTTGTCTCCAGAATGACCAACTTTTCATAAGTGCATGGCTGGCCGCGCCTAGCCGGTCGACAATCTATTTCATAATCTTCCGGCCCGCTCCCGGCCAGCGGAGAGATTCGAGGACATCAGCTTTATCGAAGCGCTGCCATTGTGGCCTGGGAACGCCAATCTCCCGATTGGCTCTTCCTGTTTCTACCTCGTCGGTTTCCGATTTGACTTCCTTGATCGGGTGTGCCCAAAGTTTCTGGCACTGGGAAAACCCAAGGGGATCGCGACACAGA
>CAZYDC010000565.1:0-3203 GCA_964646065.1 uncultured Planctomycetaceae bacterium
AGGTGCCGTGGACGTTTCCGCCGTCGTCCCAGCACCTTTCCAGCAGGCAGTTCTCCATGACGATCTGGCCGCGGCAATTGCAGAAGTGCGTGGCGTCGTCCTGCGTGGAAAGGATTCGCCCGGAGTCCGGCGTGGGCGTGACGCGAAGATTGTCCAGGCGGATGTCGCGGCTTTCCTGGGCGATCACGCCCATGCCGGCCGCCGCGTGAAGGGCCACGTTGACCACCTGGACCTCGGCACTGCGGCCGATGCTGATGGCGGGCGAATGCCGCAGCTCCATGCGCATGCACACGGTTTTGCCGATCCGAAGCGGATCGCCCAGGCCGCTCACCCGCACCAGGCCCGGTTCGAGCTCGACCGCCTCATTGCGGCCCGACGGGTACGGCGTGTCGTATGCGAACTCCTGCCGCCGCGGGTCGAACTCGATGAAGGTAATCTGCGTTTGCGGATAGCAGTCGTCGTCCAGGCCCGAAATTCGGCCGTCACGAATGATGTACGGCGTGGCGGGGCTCATCTTCAGGTCCACGTGGCCGGGCTTCTGATCGACGACCTCGGCCTCCAGCGTGAAGGGTCGGTCCCAATCGATGCTGAAGTTCCGCAGGATGACGTTGCCGGAATCCCAAACCGCAACGGGGATCATGCGGCCATGAAAGATGAACCGCGAGCCCTGGCCGTCCAGTTCGATGTTCCGCAGGCCCATCAGCGGCACGCCGATTCGCTTGATGCCGCCGTCATTGTTGGAGGTGTACAGGAGCCGCTCGCCGCAGCGGTCGCGGTAGAACTGGTATCGCCCCGTGGGGAAAACGATCCGGCAGCGATCCTTCCCGCGGCAGCGGTCGATGGCGGCGAGCACGGCGGGAGTGGTGTCGTTCTGACTGTCGGGAGCGCCGCCGAAATCCGTAATGATGAGGTCCACGATTTTCTCCTGTAATTCGGGGTAGCACGGGCGTCCCGCCCGTGAGTCGCATGGGCATCTTGCCCATGTTCCAGGGCATTTTCACGCCCGTACGGGCGTGCGACTCATGGGCATCTTGCCCGTGCTTTTGCTGTTCCGTTTACGGGTCAAAGAAGAAACAAAAGAAACAGAAACCACGGGCGGGACGCCCGTGCGACTCATGGGCAAGATGCCCATGCTACGCCTTAGCGAGCCAGAGTACGAGGATTTTTGAATATCATCAATTCATAAATCGCCAATGTTTGGTAAACTAATGCGCATGTCAATATTCGGATCCAAGGCGCCGTGGTACATCGCCGGACTGGCCTTCGAGTGCGGCCAGTGCGGGCGGTGCTGCGCCGGACCTGAGGAAGGCTACGTCTGGATCAGCGACTCGGAGATCGAGGCCCTGGCGCAGTTCATGGGCATCGACGCCCGGCAGGTCCGCCGGCGATACATCCGCACCGTCGGGCGGCGCCAAACGATCATCGAGGACCCGCGGACCAACGACTGCATTTTCCTTCAGCCGCTGGTGACCTCGCCGGGCAAAGGCTGCTCCATCTACGAAATCCGCCCCACGCAGTGCCGCACGTGGCCATTCTGGCCGAGTAATCTTTCGGGCATCGAAGCCTGGGCCACGGCCGCCCAGCGATGCCCCGGCATCAATCGAGGCAAAGTGCATCCGTTCCATGAAATCGAAGCCAAACGCCAAGCCACTGAGCCCTGAACCGCCCGCGGCGCCGCCGGAGATGACGCTCCGAGAGATGGTCGAAGCCTGCTGGGCGTGCAAAGGCCTCATGGACCGCATCGCCGAAATCCTTGCCGACACGGACAAAGCGATAGCGAACATGGGCGCCTCGTGCATGGGCGGAGGCTGCTGCTGCAAGTTCGACCTGGCTGGGCACCGGCTGTACGTCTCGACGGCGGAACTGGCCTTGCTCTGTCAATCGCCACCGCCGGACCTGGGCCGTTGCCGGGTAAATCGTTGTCCTTACCAGAAAAATTCTCGCTGCCTGGCCCGCAGTCGCCGGCCCATGGGGTGCCGCACCTTCTTCTGCAAGTCAGAGCGGAATTATGCTTTCTCTGAACTATACGAATACTCACATTTGCTTGTGCGTCAAGCACATACGATGTTCCAAGTAGTGCCGTACAGATACGTGGAGATCGTTTGGGGCATTGAAGCGCTTTATTAATACGACGTTAGGAAACTAAACAAAATGTGATTTCTTGGGTAGAAGGGGAGTTTTATTCTTGCCACAGCAGGAACCTCTGTACAAAATGCTCCCTGCTGACTACAGTGATTACTGTAGGTGATTCCGGTTTTCCAGAGGGTCAAGATTATTTTGTAAGGAGACTTTGCCTTGACCAAGAAAGAAATGGTTCGAGAAATTGCGGCAGAACTGAAGATCGACCAGATCATGACGAAGAAGGTTGTGCAACTGTGCATGGACGGAATCCTTCAGGTGATTCAGGATACGGGAAGGATCGAGTTGCGGAATTTTGGTGTTTTTGAAATGAAGCAGCGGGCTCCTCGCAAGGCCCGCAATCCCAAGACAAACCAGGAAGTGCATGTCCCGGCAAAGAGAATCCTCACGTTCCGCGCCGGAAAGAACGTCGCCAGGAAGCTTTTGTCGGCCCCGATTCCCCCACCGCGAGACAATGACGACGATAACTGAAAAAAACCGTCTTTTTTGAATTGACATGCCTGCGAGGCGACAATAGCATTCCACATAGTTGCTTGAGCGATTGTGTTGTCGAGGTTCTAAACGGTTTTTTTGAGGTGAGATCATGAAGACGTTTCTGTTGCTGCTGGCTCTTCTGGCTGGATCCATGGTTGTCGGTTGCACGCCCACCGAAACGGTGGACGAGCGCAATCATCGCATCAATACAGTCATGGAGATGAACTTGCGAGAGATGAACGAGGACTTCGACCGCATCTGGTTGCTGGAACGCAACGAGAGAGACAATCAATGGAATCCGCACGTAGGATATTGATCCGCGGGCGCCATCCGATCTTCTTCAAGCCTCCGGCTGCACAGCCGGGGGCTTTTTTGCGCGCATAGAGATTTGAATGTGCGAGAGAATTTTCTGGCAGGCGAAAAAGCGAAAGAGAACCGCGACACAGAGACACAGAGATCGCAGAGAAAGAAGCATTGATTCATTCTTTCACGCGCGATCCAGCCGTTTCATTCCGAAGCGTTCGGTCGTCCTGAAGTCCATTCGCGCCGTTTCTTTGCAAAATAAATCTACCCAAGGGAAAACTGCTAAA
>CAZYDC010000566.1:0-3187 GCA_964646065.1 uncultured Planctomycetaceae bacterium
GATGCGGCTGAAAACTCGCCAGGCTTGAGGACCTGTGCTCCGCCGGACGGATACCCAGCAGGAAGATTCCCGACGCCAGTACAACGCCGATAATCAGCATCAGCCCAGGAGACGTAAGTCGCAGGTCTTTCATGTCTTCTTTCTAGGTCGTGCCAAGAAACCAAATGCAAACACCAGCAAGCCTTTACGATTATCGACGCCCGAAAGGATGGAGTTTAGCAGGATAAGAAAAATGTGTGATATGCCGCGGTTTAGGTGCCATGCTTCCGTCCGCGGAAGCATGTTCGGTGTTCGCCAGCCGCCAAAGACATGCTTCCGCGGAGGGAAGCATGGCACGAAGTTACACGTCGAAGATCTTGCCCGGGTTGAGGATCAGGTTGGGGTCCAGCGCCTTCTTGATCGCCCGCAGCATGTTCAGGTAGCTTTCGGAGACGAACATCGGCATGTATTTTTTCCGCTTGTGGCCGATGCCGTGCTCGCCGCTGATTCGCCCGCCCAGGTCGGCCGTGAGCTGATACAACTCCTGGATGACTTGCGGGAAGACCTGCTTCCACTTGTCCATGGTCCAGTCGGGATTCTTGACGATTCGTGTGTGCAGGTTGCCGTCGCCGGCGTGGCCGTAGGCGGGAACGGTGACGCCGTACTTCGCGCCCAGTCGCTCCATGCCGGCCACCAGCTTGGGAATGGCGGCCATCGGCACGACCAGGTCTTCGTTGCCCTGCGTGGAGGACATGGCCGCGAAGGCCTCGGCGATGGTGCGGCGGATTTTCCACAGCCGCTCGGAGGTGGTGCGGTTGTCCGCGACGTAGACCTCGATCGCGCCGGCCGAAAGGCACATCTCGCCGATGGTCTCATATTCGCGTTCGACCTGCGGCTGCTCGGGGCCGTCCACGGTAATCAGCAGCATCGCCCCGGCCCGCTCGTAGGGGATCGACTCGTTGAGAAACTTGCAGCTCGCGCGGACCGACGTCTGGTCCATGAACTCGATGGACGTGGGGATGATCCCGCCGGCGGTCATGATTTTCGGCACGGCGGCGATGGCGTCGTCGGGCGACTTGAACAGCACCAGCAGGTCCACGCACGCCTTGGGCAGCGGCATGAGCTTGAGCGTGATCTTTGTGAAAATGCCCAGTGTGCCCTCGCTGCCGACCATGAGCTGGATCATGTTGTAGCCGGTGACGTCCTTGACCAGCTTGCCGCCCAGTTCGATGATCTGCCCTGTGGGCGTGACGACCTCCAGCCCGGTCACGTAGCGGCTCGTGACGCCGTATTTGACGGCCTTGCCGCCGCCGGCGTTCTCGGCGACGTTTCCGCCGATGTAGCAGGTCTCCAGGCTCATGGGGTAGCCCGCGTAGAACAGGCCCTGGTCGCGGATGGCCACGTTGATCTCGTTGGTGATCACGCCCGGCTCGACCACGACCATCATGTTGGCCGGATCGATCTCCAGGATGCGGTTCATGCGGTCGCACAGCAGGACGATGCCGCCGTAAATCGGCACCGCTCCGCCGGACAGTCCGCTGCCGGCGCCGCGGGGCGTGACGGCAATTCCCTCGCGGTTGGCCAGCTTCATGATCTCGGCGATTTCCTGCGCGGTTCGAGGCCGCACCAGGCACTCCGGCGCGTGGGCGTACGCGCGGTCCGGGATCTCGTCATGGGAATAAGGCTCCAGCGCCTCGGCGTCCTCGTAGACGACGAACTTGCCGCCGACGATGCGGCGAAGCTCGGCGGCAATGTCCGCCGTCACCGGGTTGTACTGTCTAACCATGAATTAGATGATCTCGAGGTAGTCCTTGTCCGGCAGCTTGGGGAACGGGGCCGTCGGCAGGGTCTGGTACCAGAAGGCGACCGAGGCCATGTCGTCCTGCATGGGCAGGTATCGTCCGCCGACGCGCCAGCCCAGGGCCTGGATCGTGACGCGGAGGTCGTGCTCGAATCGCACGGGGTCCATGATGTGCCAGCGGTACATCGCGTGCCGATGCTGCGACTTGTACAGGCCGTCCACCTTGGTCACCTGGTGCATGCCCGCGAACGGGCCTGTGAAGGTCACGTACTGGCCGTTGACGTCGAAGTCGTAGCAGCCCAGGAAATAGTCCTCCGTGCCCGTGCCGCAGATGGTCGGGAAGGCGTTTCCGCCGTTCTCGGCGTCCTTGGAACCCGGCGGGAAGTCGCCGTCCATGAAGAACTTGATCTCACCTTCGCCCCACCAGCCGTTGTTGTTGATGCCCCAGGCCATGTACGTGCCCACGTAGTGCCCGCGGCCCTTGATGCCGTCGATGATGGTGTAGACATCCTTGTACGGCAGCGGGTTGACGCGGCGGAACTGCGCGTGGAAATAGGCGCAATCTTCGGGCACGTCGGTCAGCGTGTAGTTGACCTGCCAGTAGACCGTGATATTTTCGTGATGCAGGTTTTCCAGCGTGATCCGGGCGTGCTTGCGGAAGGGCATTTCCCAGAAGCAGCACAGCGAGCGGTTAGGCCCGACCATGACCGGTATCGACATGACGGGCACGTAGCCGCCCCAACCGGCCGCGAAGAAATCCGGCGCGGGCGATTCGACCGAGGGCTGCTCCTGGTCGTCCCAATACATCCGCAGGATGAAATGCCGCGAGTTTACGTGGAGGCTGCAATCGCCCGAAAGCCAGATGCTCTGGATCGCGCCCGGGCCTGCGATGTCCGCCAGCGTGAACGTTTGGCCGGGCTTGATGACCACGCTGGGCGAGACCTTCCAGCCGCGGCCCAGGTCGCGGGCGCAGTTGGCGCCGGTGCCCTCGGTGGCCATGCCGGCCTTGCCCTTTTCGCCCGTGAAGTTCTCGGCGCTGATCGATCGCGTCTGTGCCTTCGAGAGCCGGGAAAGATTTCCAAGGCCCATGCCCAGACCGTTAAAACCGTCAGCCATATTCGTCTCCTTAATGTATTGAATGAATTAGTTGTCGGCCAAAAGGTAACTCATATCGAAATACGGAACAAAAGCCAAGCAGTAATTCGTAGCATGGGCATCCTGCCCGTGTTTTGTTTCTTCTTCTTCTTCTTCTTGTTCTGTATCTTCGTTGGCCGAACATCAAAACAGCAACGGCAAAGACATGGCCATGATGGCCATGCTACACATGGGCAAGATGCCCATGCTACGTCACAGGACTTCCGTCATGTCCACCACGCGGTTTTCGCGTCGGGCGATTTCGGCAGCGAA
>CAZYDC010000567.1:0-3181 GCA_964646065.1 uncultured Planctomycetaceae bacterium
ACGGGCTTGGCCGCCCAGTCGGTGACTTGCTGACCTGAGACGACCGAAAGGGTCTCGCTCTTTCCGTCCTTGTAGTGCAGCACGTAGCGGAAGGCCTCGCTTCCCGCCGCCGGCGTCCAGGCACAGGAGTGCAGGAAAAACAGCGTATCGACCTTGCGCCCGATGGGGATGGTGACCTTGTCCGGCAGGTCGCCTGCCTTGCGCGGGGTGCCCTTGAGCACGACGATGCTCTTGGCGCCGGGCAGGAGTTTCATCGGCACGCCGCCGAAGTTTCGCTCACCGGTGGCCAGCAGCCGCATGTCCGCGGCGGCGCCCTGGTCGGTCCATCCGCCTTTGCCGTCGTTGCTCTCTTCGTCGGCCAGAGCTCGGTTGGCGACCTTGGAGAGATCGACGAAGAACGTGTTTTTGATCCGCATGAGCGGCAGGCGCGGCGGCAGGATTTGGGCCTTGGCCACCGGCGCCGCGACCGACTCCGTCGTCAGGTTGATGTCGTCGAAGTTCACCTCGCCCTTGCAGGGCGTCACACCCATGAACAAGGCCATTCGGATCGCGCCTTTGGGCGCTACGATGGTTTGCTTGACGTCCGTCCATTCATATGAGCCGGTGGTCAGTTCCGGCCTTGCGGCCTTGTCGCCGGGTTCGCCGCCGACCAGGTATACGCGCTGGCGATTCTGGCCGGTTTCGTTGATGAACTGCAAATAGACGGCCGGGCCGCCCTTGGCCGTCGGGGCGATGTCTTTGCCGCGTACTTTGAGTGAGACGGTCATCTTGGCGCCTTCGACGGTGGACAACCAGGGCGTCCAGTAGCCCAGGCCTTGCGGCGGGACATTCTCGGGCGTCACGCCCTTGATGACCAGCCAGCGTTTGCCCAGGCTCAGCTCGCCGATAATGTAAAGCCCCTCGACTTTCACGGGCTTGCCCGCGGCATCCTTGCCGAAATTCTCTTCCGCGCCGACGTACCATCGGCAGCCGAGGCATTCGCCTTTTTCAAAGTCTCCGCAGGAGGGTTGCCAAGATATGTCGTTGCAATACCACGGCCAGTCAACCGAATTTCCGAACACCCGCTCGTTGTAGTTTCCGTCGGAGAATCGCCAGAAGAAGAGCGGCGTGGAAATGCCGCCGGTGCCCACCTCCGCGGCCGCGGGCCATTTCCCGTTGATGCCCGCGTCCGAAAGCATCGGCCTGGCGAGGTTCGACTTTTCGCCCCAGGGCACGCGGAACGTGACCACGCTGCCGCCCATCGACTCGGGCGTCAGGTCGTTCTTGTCCTTATCGTACACGCCGATGTCACCGTGCGTCTCCCAACCGTAGTCCCCGCGGACCTCTTCGAGCGTTCGCACTTTCTTGCCCGCGTCGTCGAACAGAGGCACGCCCTTGTGCAGGCGGACGTGGTTGAAATCCACCAGGCAGTTTTGGAAATTCTCGGGCGAGCGCGTCGGCCCCCAGCCGTTGCCGTAGTGCATCAGGTAGGGCTGCGGCAGATCGACCATGGCGTTTCCGCGCATCGTCATGAAGCTGTTTCGCAGCGGCCAGCGGTCGTGGTTGTGCCAGGTCACCGAGGAATTCTGGAAGAAGTTATCCAGGATGCTGAACCGCGTACACCAACTGCTGGAACAGGAGTTGTTCAGGAAGTAGTTTCCCAGGCACAGCGTGTCGTTGGCGCCGGCTTCGTTGTAAAAGCCCGAGCCGTTGTCCCAGAAGGCGTTTCCGATCACGCGGGCGCTGGTCATGTGGCAGTCGAACCACAGGCCCGAGAGATTGTCCGCCAGGATGTTGTACCGAAACGTCTGCATTCGCCCGCCCTTGAACTCGCAGGCGCTGAAGGACTCGTCCACGATGTTGCCCCGGCGGTGCGCGATGATGTCCTTCCAGTCCGAACCGCACCCGACGACCAGGCAATCCTCGATGATGTTGCCCGCCCCCATGCCGCCCACACCGCCCGGGCAACGGTAGCAGTTGCACCGCCGCGTCGTGCAGAGCGATCCGAACATGCAGATTCCGCCGTGGAACATGTCGTGGCAATAGCAATCTTCCGCCAGGTTGCAGTTGCCGTAGAAAATGACGTAGTGAAACCAGGCGAACTCGATTTTCTTGACGGCCCAGCCGCCGTATTTCTCGCCGAACACAATGAGAAAATCGCGGGCCAGTTGCACCGTGTGGCCCTTGGGGCCCTCGCCGCCCAGGTTGAGCATCAGCGTGCGGTCGCCGGCGCGGTAGGTGGCCCAGCGGGCGTTGGCGTCCAGCGGCGGGGCGTCCTTGACCTCGGTGACGATGGGCCTGCCGTCCAGGATGACCGTGACGTCCTTGGGTTGGTCGGTGGGGAGTTGGACGGCGTAGCTCTTGGTCTTCTCGATCGGCTTCCACTGCTGGGCCGGCGGCACGTCGCGAAGGATCGAGCCCACGCAGACGCGATCGTCCTTCCATGCCGACAGGGTGATCGGGGCGTCGGTGCGGCCGCTGCTCTTAGGCTCCAGCGCCTCCTCGTAGACACCTTCCTTCACCCAGATCGTGTCGCCGGCGACGACCTTGTCCATGGCCGCCTGGATGGTCTTGAAGGGCGCTGCCTCGGTGCCGGCGTTCTTGTCACTGGCCTTGGCATCCCTTTGAGCCACGAACAGTTCGGCGGACCATGCCGCGCCGGAAAGGGCGAGGATCAACAATGGCGCGATGAAGAGTTGTCTTGATGAGTTCACTGGTTCAATTCCTTTCGTTGAAGATGTTGGACGAATCCATTAGGCAATAGCCAATCGGCGTATTAAAAGCAAGAAAAGAAGCCGCTGTGAAAACCTGCACGGGTGTGCGTAGGCTTTCCGGCACACGGGGAAACGACAACCACACGCCACGGAGGACACGGCGCGGCCTTCGGCCGCAACCCAATGACGAATGTCGAATGACGATTACTGAACGGACATCGGACAAGATCATTTTAAGAAATCACGATTTGTAGCTTTAGTGGTACAGAGACCTCAGAGGTGAACGGCGAAGACAAACCGTGAAGAATCCGGGTTTCAGGCATGGTTCGTAACCTATTATTACCTGTCGGGAAGCCACCGGAACGGTCAGGCGGCTCATTAGAACGCACAGGCGGCTCCTTAGAACCTGTTCGGAAGCCATTAGAACCCACCTGCAAATCTGCAAGTATTGCATACAAAGCCTGTTATGCATTCCAGACCCCCATTCC
>CAZYDC010000568.1:0-3176 GCA_964646065.1 uncultured Planctomycetaceae bacterium
GACCTGGTGATGCTGGACCAGTACAACGAAGCCACCCCGGCCGCCAAGAACAACGCCAAGGGCGTCCTGGTCATCTACGTTCCCCAGCAGGGGCCC
Organism: uncultured Planctomycetaceae bacterium; assembly: GCA_964646065.1. Lineage (GTDB taxonomy): Bacteria > Planctomycetota > Phycisphaerae > SM23-33 > SM23-33 > CAZYDC01. The sequence continues at coordinate 97 of CAZYDC010000568.1, forward strand.
GCGTACACGAGCGGACTGGAGAACAACGACGTGGTCACCGCCGTCAACGACCAGAAGGTCGATACCATTTCCGATTTCAAGAAGGCCGTCGAGGATATGGTCAAGGCCAATCCCGAGAAGGAAGTCAAACTGATCATCTGCCGCGGCAGCAAGGCCGAAACCCAGAGCATCAGCATCAAACCGGCGGCCCAACCGACGTCCGCCCCGGCCAGGTAAGACAATTTCCACCGCAAAGACGCGAAGAACGCGGAGATAAGACAGAATGGATATTTCTGTCCTCTCCGCGTGCTTCGCGATCTGGGCGGTGAGTTCTGAGACAGCGCCCACATGGCTTGCGCGAGAGCCTATAACAAGATGAATCGCCGAGGTTGCCCGGAACGCTGAGAGAAAAAGGAATGTCTGCTCTTTCGTTCCTTTGTCCTTCTCTGCGTTCTTTGCGTTCTCTGCGGTGAATTCTTTTTCGGAGACAGCACATGAAGCGAACGATTGTTTTTTCGGCCTTGGGGCTGCTGGCCCTGGCGGCGATGGCCCAGAGCACCAGGCCCTCTTCGGGACCGCGGGAAACAACCAAGCCTTCGCCGGCTTCCGCAACGAAGACTGCGGCTGCGCCGGCCTCCGCGCCCCAAGCCCCCGTGACGTTGCCCCCGCCCGGTCCGACGCTTTCGCCCGAGCAGGTGCTGACCGTCGAGAGCCTGGTTCACTCCGCGCAGTCGCTGGTGAACAGCGCCTCGACTCCCAGCCGGGCCGGAAGGCTGGTCACGCTGACCCGCTATGCCTATGCGCTCAACGCGGCCGATCCGCAGGCAGAGGCCCTGATGTCGGACATCTTCGAGATCCAGGGCGACATGAAATCCGCGGGAGACCTGGCGCTCAAGCGGCTGGAGGCCCAGAACGACGATTACATCCTGGGGCTTTCATGCCTGCGATTGAACGTGGCCGCCATTTCAAAGGCCAAGGATCGGCTGGCGTTCCTCCAGGGCGCCGGCGACAATAACAGCTTCACCACCTATCTCCGGGCCGAGGCCCTGGCCCAGGCCGGCGACATGCTGCTCCGACAGAACCAGAACAAATCCGCCAAGGAAAAATTTCAGCAGGCGATCCAGCTCGACCCCAAGCAGGCCCGGGCGCTGGCCGGGTTGATGGGGCTTGCGGAAAAGCCCACCGCCCTGGACAACGTCAAGATCATGCTCCAACTGCTGGAGTCCAACCCCAACGATACCGACGCCGCCTGGTCGCTGGCCCTGTTGCTGGATTCGACCGGGCTGTACGACAAGGCCATGGTCTTCTACAACTACGGTTGGCAGTTGGCCGGACGGTTCAACCCCGACACCCCCAACGAAGGAATGGCGATCAATTATTTCAACGGCCTCTTGGACGCCGCAAGTGCGCACAAGGCCATTGAGATCTTCGTGCCGCTCCAGAAGCGCCTGGGCGACTCCCCGGAGCTCAAGTCGCTGCTGATCGAGGCCTATCGCGACGCCGGGAGCATGGAAAAGGTCAACCAACTGATGGACGCCCTCAAGATCCAGATGCAGGACCGGGAGTCGCTGGCGGGCAAATCCTCGGCGGCCATGAGGGAATGCGCCTGGTACTATCTTATCAACGACTGCTACCCCAACTCGGCCGTTGCCTATGCCCGCGCCGCCGCCAAGCTTTCCGAAACCGACGACCCCACCATGACGCTGGTGGTCGCGGCGGCGGAACTTCGGGCCGGAGACGCCGCCGCCGGGGAGGCCGCACTGAAGAAACTCATGAACAAGGACGCCTACGCCTGCTGGTTCCTGGCCCAGTACTATTACGAGAACAAGAAGTCCGACGATGGCAAGAAGGCCGTGTTGGCCGGGGCCAAGCTCACGCGCCGCGGGCGGGCCTTCCGGTCGCTGGTGGCCCTGGCCAAGCGGCAGGACGTCACCATCCCGGCCGCCGACGGGGCCGACGCCATCGACCAGGCGGTCCAGAAGTTCGACGCCCGATGCCTGGACATGGCCCTGTCGCCCGAGCAGTTCATCGCGGTCAAACTGGCCCCCACCAAGGAAGAATACGCCCCCGGCGACCGGATGCAACTCGAAGCCACGCTCACCAACAACTCCAACATGGATATCCCGCTGGGGCCTCTGGGACTGTTCAACTCCGCGATGAGCCTCCAGGTGAACCTCGACAGCGGGCAGGAATTCCTGACGCTGCCCATGGTCGTCTGGCCGGCCCATCGCTACCTCAAGGCCGGGGAGATCCTCACCACCACCGTCCGACTGGACGTGGGCGACCTGGAGGCCTTCCTGGTCCGCCACCCGCTGGACACGTTCAAAATCAAGGTCTCCGGAACGCTGGACCCCGTGGTCAAGGCCACCGGCGCCACCAGCATGTTGCCGACCTATCGCGTCCCGAGCGTCACGTTCACGCGAGGCGACCTGCTGGTCGATTTCGACCGACAGAAGGGCGACTGGGAAAAGGATTACGACCTGAGCCTGGGGTACATCGTCAAGGACCTTAAGGAAGGCGAACTGCGGGACCGCATGGCCGCGGCGAGGAAGATCGGTTCGCTGCTGACCCTGGTCGCCGAAGTGCGGGCCGGGCGGGCCGAACTGCCCAAGCCCCTGGCCGACAAGGTCAAGCAGCCGGTCCTCTTGTCCATGCTCAAGTTCACCCTCCAGGATTCCTCCCCGCTCGTCCGCGCCGAGATGATCCGCTCCCTGGACTTCTGCCGAGTGGACGGTCGCGTCCTGGCCTTGCTCAAACCCCTCTACGACGACAAGTCCGAACCGGTCCGCGTGCGGCTGGTGGAACTGCTCGGAGTGGCTGGGCAACTCGAAAAGAAGGAACTCGCCGACCGCTTCGCCGCCGACCCCGGCACCTGGGTCAAACAGATGACGGCAGTGTTCAAGTAAGACCGCAGGCCGTGGCCCGTAGGCCGCGACGGCAAAGAAAAAGCGAACCGCAGAATGATGAAGTGCAGAGCAGGAATCCCAGCTTTTCACTTCTGACTTCTGCGGTTTGTTTTTTTTCTTTTGCGGAAAAGACCCGGGTACAGAGGGTACACGCCAAACAGCAAGCTCGGACCTGGGTGTGAGCTTGCTGTTTGG
>CAZYDC010000569.1:0-3174 GCA_964646065.1 uncultured Planctomycetaceae bacterium
GCACCTCGGCCTTCTGGGCCAGCCACGAGGAGTAGTTGCCCTCGAACGGCAGGCCGCGCGCGTTCTCCAGTTCGAGAATCCACTTGGTGATGTTGTCCAGAAAGTACCGGTCGTGCGTAACGATGATGACCGTGCCGGGGTACTCTCGCAGCGCCTGCTCCAGCCACTGCACCGTCTCGGCGTCCAGGTGGTTGGTAGGCTCGTCCAGGAGCAGCAGGTCGGGCTTTTCGAGCAGGGCCATGCACAAGGCCACGCGGCGGCGCTCGCCGCCCGAGAGTTGCCGAACCGCGGTGTCGTCGGGCGGCAGCACCAGCGCGTCGGAGGCGATGTCCATCAGCCGGTCCATCTCCCAGCCGTCGGCGGCGTCGATCTTTTCCTGGAGCTTTCCCATCTCCTCCAGCAGCTTGTCCATGTCCGCGTCGGGGGAAGGGTCGCCCATCTGATCGGAAATCGCGTTGAATCGATCGACCAGGTCCTGGACCGGCTTCATGGCGGTGCGCAGGTTGTCGCGCACGGTCTTGTCCAACTCCAGTTGCGGTTCCTGCGCGACGTAGCGCACGCTCATGCCCTTGGCCAGCGTCGCGGTGCCGTGGATGTCCCGGTCGATGCCGGCCATGATCTTGAGCAAAGTGCTTTTGCCCGCCCCGTTCTCGCCGACGACGCCGATCTTGGCGCCGTAGAAGAACGACAGGGTGATGTCCTCCAGGGCGACCTTGTCGCCGTAGAGCTTGCTGACGTCACGCATCTCGAATACGAATTGTGGAGGCATGAGGGAACGATAACCGATTTTCGTGTTGAAGTGAAGGCTTAAGACCGATATCATTATGATAGCACAATGTGAGACAGGAGACATCGCCATGCCGGACATTTTGATTCGAGGACTGAGCCAGCGAATGGTCCAGCGACTAAAAGCCCGGGCCAATCGCAACGGAAGGTCACTCCAGAGCGAGGCGAAGAGGCTGCTGGAAAGCGCCTCTGGCGCCGAAACCGAGGAGACCGCCAAAATATTGGAACGATGGAAAATCCGATTCGCCGGAAGAAAGTTCTCTTCCAGCGCCGACATGATCCGCCAGGACCGCAACCGATGAAGACTTGCGTGGTCGACGCCAGTGTGATCGCCGCGGCGTTCTTCCAGGAAGAACACGCCGCTAAGGCGAGGAGCTTGCTCACTTCCGGCTGCGAACTTCACGCGCCGGATCTGCTGTACGCGGAGACAGCCAACGTGATCTGCAAGCGCCATGCCCGCCGGGAGATCACCCCGGATGAAGCCACCGAATTGGCGAACGACCTCCTTCGCCTGCCCATTCAGATTGCCCCGTGCGGCGAACTTGTAAGGCCCGCGCTGGCCCTGGCCTTTCGGACGGGCCGGAGTGCCTACGATTGCATCTACGTGGCGCTGGCCGTTGAGAGTAAGAGCGTCCTTGTCACCGGCGACCAACGCCTGCTCAACTCGCTCAAGAACACGCCGGTCGCCAAGCACATTCTCTGGATCGGCGACTATTCCTGACGGCCGAATCTTGTTGGGAAAGCTCTGGGTTCCTGTACAATACCCCCCATGCGCCCCAGAGGGCGATGATCGTCAAGAAAGAAACCAAGGAGAACCCCATGACGGAATTCAAAGGCAGCAAAACGGAACAGAACCTTCAGGCCGCGTTCGCGGGCGAGTCGCAGGCGCGGAACAAGTACACTTACTACGCTTCGGCGGCCCGCAAGGAGGGGTACGAGCAGATCGCCGCGATCTTCGAGGACACCGCCAACAACGAGAAGGAGCACGCCAAGCTGCACTTCAAGGCCCTGTCGGGCCTGGGCGACACGGTGGCGAATCTTCAGGCCGCCGCCGGCGGAGAGAACCACGAGTGGACGACGATGTACCCCACCATGGCCAAGGAGGCCAAGGAGGAGGGCTTCGCCGAAATCGCCCGCCTGTTCGAGGGTCTGGCCAAGATCGAAAAGAGCCACGAGGAGCGGTACAAGGCCCTGCTGGCCAACGTGCAGGGCGGCAAGGTCTTCGCCAAGGAAACCAAGGTCCGCTGGCGCTGCCGCAACTGCGGACTGGTCTACGAAGGAACCAAGGCGGTTGACCAGTGCCCGGTGTGCAAGCATCCCCAGGCGTATTTCGAGGTCGAGGCCGCCGCCTGCTGAAAATGTAGCATGGGCATCCTGCCCATGTCTTCGCTGTGGGTGTTGCATCAAAGAAGAAGCAACCGGCATCGGCTAGATACCGTGAGACTCATGGGCAAGATGCCCATGCTACGTCACTGGATGATGATCCGGCTGATGTTGGGCACTTCCTTGAGCCATTCGAGGAAGTCCACCTTTTTGACACGCGAGGAGATCGACACGTGCAGCGTCAGGCGATCCTGCTTGAGGTCGTTGTCGCGGAAGACGTCGATATCGACGATGCGGACACCGTACTTGCCCAGGACCTCTCGCAGCCTATCGGCCGTGCCTTGCGCCGAAGGCAGAGAAACCCGGAGCGTCTTGTATTTCTGCGAGGGAATCATGTGGTCGATCCTGGCCAACACCACCAGCGCGAACAGCACGATGGCGGTGGTCGCGATCGACACCGTGTACATCCCGAAGCCGCAGGCCAGGCCCACCGCGGCGGTACACCAGAGGCTCGCGGCCGTCGTCAACCCTTGCACGCCCGTGCCGTATCGCAGGATCGCGCCGGCGCCCAAAAAGCCGATGCCGCTCATAATGCCGTACGCCACGCGGGCCGGATCCACGCGCAACGCCGTGGTGGCCGACTCCCAGCCGAAATGGTCGGCGAAGTGCAGGCTGACGATCATCGCCAGGCACGAGCCCAGGGCCACCAGCAACTGCGTGCGCAGCCCGGCGGCCCGGCCGTGAAACTCGCGCTCGGCCCCGATGATCGCGCCCAGCGCCGCCGCCACGCCCAGCCTGAGGATCACCTGCGCGGTGTACGACCAGGTCGATGGGTCGAAACTGAAGTCCGCTAGCATCATGTCAAACTCCCGGCGAGCGGGGGAAGATGTGTCCCGGCCGCCAACTTCTTAACGCATTCTGAACATGAGCAAACGTGAGCATAAACATCGGCGTGCGCCGATTCCAGCCTCAAGCGTAATGCCTCCGTTATGGGTGGCGGCCATCCCTGGCTCCCACCTCCGGACGCGGCGGCCAAGGATGGCCGCCGCGCAATACACTCACGCA
>CAZYDC010000570.1:0-3157 GCA_964646065.1 uncultured Planctomycetaceae bacterium
GGATTACGAACAACGTAAACAGCGTCGAGGCCAGGAGGCCGAAGATCAGCGCCCACGCCAGGCCCGAAAAGATCGGGTCGGTCGCGATGGGCAAGGCTGAGAGCATCGCCACGCCAGCCGTCAGAAGGATCGGACGAAGGCGCACGACGCAGCTTTCGATGATGGCTTCAAAGAGGCTCCGCCCGCGGGCGAGCGACAGGTGGATGAAATCCACGATGATGATTGAGCTTCGCGTCACGATGCCGGCCAGCGCGATCATGCCGATCATCGCGGTAGCCGTGAAAAACACCGGGTTGGCGTACCCGCCGACGAAACCGCCCGTGATTTTGTTGAGCAGCCTGTGGTGGCCCAGCGAGCTGTGCATGGGTCCGTCTGATATGTTGAAGCTATTTCGACAGCGGCTGTTGGACGGTCTTAGTATTCAAGGATCGTAGCAGTGGGGAGCGGTTTGGCAAGGGCGGCCGAAACTCGTGACGGCCGAAACTCGTAGGCCCGCGCCATCGATTTTTTCGGTTCATTCCCAGCTACCGGCGGTTAAAGATACTGCGTGTCGCTATCCCCGTTTCGCATTGAAAGGACCTAACAGTGCAGAAGAATGAGATCGTTTATAGACTGCCAAGCCGAGTGTTCTTATTGTTGATTCTCCTGTCGTTGGCTTGGCCAGCCCTGGCTGCCGACTTGATCGTGGACGGCAAGAACCCCGCCGCCAAGGACGCCAACCCCGGCACGCTGGCCAAACCCTTCAAGACGATCCAGGCCGCCATGGACAAGGCCCAGCCGGGCGACAGCGTGGAGGTGCGAGGCGGTGTCTATCACGAGAGCGTCAAGTTCAAGCACAGTGGGACCAACGACGCCGGCGTCATATTCGACCGCGAATTCGACTTGAACGCCATCCAATGGATCACGCTGGAGGCGTACAAGGACGAGCACGTGACCCTGGACGGTTCGGTGGCGATCCCGGCCGACAAGTGGGAACTGGTCAAAGGCCGCAAGAATACGTACTCGGCGCCATTCCCTCTTACCGAACCGTGGGGGCCTACCATGGCCCGGCAGGGCGACATCGTGGTCAAGAAGGTATTGGACCCCAAGTCCGTGGAACGCTCGATCCCGGTCATGCCCGGTGACGGCCCGGACGACAAGGGCCTTTACTATGACAGCAAGCAGGCGACGTTGTTCGTGAACATGGGCGGTCGTGTGCCGGGCAAAGACGGGGAGGTCCGGGTGGCTCAATTGAACAAGGGCGTGTCCGCCCCGCAACAATCGTACATCCGCATCCGCAAGCTGGAAGTTTGCCACTTCTCTGACATCGGGATCTACTTGGAGCGCGGCCGCGAGTTCATGGTGGAAGACAATTACGTTCACGATAGCGGCACATTCGTGTTCGGCGGGCCGACCACCGGCGGCATCATCCGGCGCAACACGTTCACCGACACGTTCACGGGCGGAGGGCTGGGCCTTAATTACGCCCACGGCACGATTGTGGAAGGAAACATCATCAGGGGTTTTCACGCCGAATGCGGGTGGATGGGCGGAGGAGTCATCTGCAACAAGGCGTTGGGTCTGGTCATCCGGCACAACATATTTGTGGGTGACGACAGGGTAACCGGCGCCGCGGTCTGGCCCGACTGCGGGTCGTTCGGCATCGCCATCTACGGCAATGCGATCTATCGGGTGGACTCGTGCGGTTTATATATCGAGGCGGAGGCGCAAGGCACTTCGGTGTTCTGGAACACGGTGTTCGACTGTAGCGGCCAGGGTATTTGTTTCCGGACCAATCGGTCCAACACGGCCTTCGAGAACTACGTCTTCGGCAATCACGGGGGCGGGCTGAGCATTTCCTGGTGCGCCACCGGTTTTGCCAACCTGATGATGCGCAATTGGGTGATCGACAACGACGGCCCCGGCGCCGCCTTGACCGAGTTGGAGCCCATGAAATTCGCCCCGCCGGACCCGTCGAAACCGGGAACCGTCCACGAGTTCAGGTTCAATCAGGACCCCTCGAAAACCACCCCGCACGTCATGGACCATAACGTGTATAAGCTGCGGCCGGACGGCATTCTTTTCCGCTATCAGGACAAGCAGTACAAGGACATTGCCTCCGTGCGATCCGAACTGGGGCAGGAAATACACGGCGAGGTCGTGAAGGACTTTGATCCCGCGTCGCTGGGCCTGGTGACGTTCCGGGTGCCCGGGACCAAGAAGTCCTGGGAGCCGGTCCCCATGTTCGGAAATCCGCATAGTTCACGTCAAGCGGTTTCCATGCCGATGGAAGAACGTTATTTCTGGAAGCAGGGCACGTTCCGCGGGGCGAAATCCGGCGGGTGGCGTTCCGGTCCTTCCGATGGCGCCACGCGAAACGACAGCAACGGCTGTCTGCGAGTTCAAGGGGTTTATTACAGCGATTTCCCGGGTTTCGCGCATCCCGGCGGAGAGGACCAGTGGAAGAAGTTCTGTCTCCAGGTCAGCGCGCTGACCGGCAAAACGATGTCGGCCGAGGGCCTGGGGTATTGGAGCGTGGACCTGCCGACGGTCGATGGCGCGCAGATCGACCTGTCGCTGTGGATCCGGGCCAACGAGATTAAGCCAGTGAATGGAAACGGCGGGTTGTTCGCGCTGGTCGAGTTCTGCGACGAGACCGGCCAGAACGTGACCCGGCAATTCCTCGCCGGCGCGGAAGATGGTCAAAAGGCGGTTGGGCCGGAGTGGGTTTCCGGAACGTACGCGTATAAGAAGCTCTCCGCTATGGTCACAGCGCCCAAGGGCGCGCGGTGGTTCAAGCTGGGTTTTGGCCTGAGGAATTGCTCCGGATGGGCGGCGTTCGATGAGATGGACATTCAAACGCGGCCAGGCACGCCGGAAAAAGAAGCGGCCAAGGCGCCGCCGCCCATCGACGCCGCAAAGTTCGCGTGGACTCCCTGCGATCTGACCGGTTTGCTGAACCGGCCGCTGGCGGACGAAGTGGATAACGACGGCAAGGGCGGATGGACGGACCAGGGCCCGACCATGGACCTGCGGAACCTGCGGGCCGGAGATTGCGTCTTCAACAACGTCGCCTTCCGCGTGGAAAAGGGCAATGCCTGCTTCATCATGAAGAACAAGATGCGCCCCAGCCAGAACCTGCCCGACGGCGGCAAGGTGGACCTCAAGGGCAAGGCCG
>CAZYDC010000571.1:0-3155 GCA_964646065.1 uncultured Planctomycetaceae bacterium
GGCCTGGACAGGATCGAGAAGGAAACCGGCGTCAATCTCCAGAAGGACATCCTGGCCAACCTGGGCGAAACCTGGTCGCTCTCCAGCGCCGTCTCGCAGGGCGGATTCATGACCGGCACCGTGCTGACCGTCAAGGTCAAGGACGCCCAAAAGCTCGCGGCCGCCATCGCCAAAATCGAAACCTACCTGGACCAGTTCACCCGCCAGTTGCCCGCCGGCAAGACCGGCGGACCGGGCTTCCCCTGGAAGCCCTCGTACACTATGGGCGTCAGCAAGTACGGCAACGTGGACGTGCATTACCTCTCTTCCGGAATGCTCATGGTGGCCGCGCCCGCCTGGGCCATCGACGGCGACACGCTCTACATGGCCCCCTGGCCGCAGGTCGTCGCTTCCTCCGTCAATCGCGAAGCCGGCAAGTCGCTCACGCAGTCGGCGGAATTCCTCTCCGTCCGCAAAAGACTTGCCGACAAGCCGATCATGCTGTGCTACGAGAACACGCCCAGCATGATGAAACAAATGTACGGGCCGCTGCTGATGTACGGCACCCTGGGCGCCAGCGCCCTGAAACAGTTCGTCGGGATCGACGCCTCTCCGACGATCGTGCCGACCATCGACACGATCCAAAAGAACCTCGGGCCATCCGGCAGCGCCGTTTCCACCGACGAAGGCGGGATCGTTTTCGAGAGCTATTCCTCGACGCCCTTCGGCGCGATCGCCACAGGCCCGATGGTGGCCGGTTTCGCGGCCGGTGCGCTCGTGCCCGCGTTTACCAACGCGCGATCCGATACACAGAAGGCCAGTTCGATGGCCAATCTCAAGGGCATCGGCACGGCCATAGCGTTATACATACAGAGCCACGACAACAAATATCCGCCCGACTTTCAGGCGCTGATTGCGGACGGGGAGTCGCCCAAGCTCTTCATCAGCCCCATTTCCCATCGCCAGGACTACGTATACATCCGCCTGGACTCCACCAATAATGTCGATGGGAGCTTGATCTGCGCGTACGAGCGGCCGGAGAACTACCAGAAACGCGGCACGAACGTGTTGTATGCGGACGGTCACGTCACGTGGCGGACCCTGGCTCAGTTTCAAATGGATCTCACCAAGACGCAGTTGTACCTGGCCAAAAACAGCAGCGAGCAGCCGGGCGCCAAGAAACCAGCCACCAAACCGGCGGAAGAGTTTTGACGAATGAATAGAGGTTCCATGATGGGTGCCACCCTCAAGCGACGTTGTTGCTGTTGTCGCTTGAGGGTGTCGCCTGAAAGCCCAGACACCCTCAAGCAAGAACAGCAACGACCTTGCTTGAGGGTGGCACCCGAATCCATCGTTTGTTTGTCGTAGCGTAACAATATGGGACAAGACATAACCATCGCGGTTCAGCCGTCGCGGCCTCGAATGGAAGCTCAGGCCGGGGGTGTCTTGCGCCTGTGGGCGCCGGCGAAGATCAACCTCAACCTGCTGGTCGCTCCCCGCCGCGATGACGGATTTCATCCGCTGGATTCCTGCGTCGCCAAGATCACGCTCTACGACCGGATCGACCTCATTTGCCGCCAGGACGGCCACCTGCATCTGAAAACCGCCGGGGCCGATTGCGGCGACCCGGAGGAAAACCTGGTGCTGCGCGCGGCGAGACTTCTGCGCGAAAGAAAGGGGACAGGCACCGATTTCAAACAGCGAATTCGGACTCAGTCCGCGGAGATTTGGGGACAGACTCCGATTTCAAACGGCGAAATCGGACTCAGTCCCCAAATCTCCCAGTCCCCGCTTCCGGGTCCGGGGGCCGATATGGAATTGCACAAGAACATTCCGCCTGGAGCGGGGCTGGGCGGCGGGTCGTCGGACGCGACCGCCGTGCTTGTGGGGCTGAACGAAATGTGGCGGCTCAACGTTGCTGCCGGCGAACTGGCCGCCTTGGCGGCGCAGCTCGGCAGCGACGTGCCGCTGTTCCTTGGCCCGCCGGCATCGCGAATGACCGGGCGCGGAGAAATCCTCCAGCCGGCGGCCGTGTACCCGTTCGTGGCTGGGCTGTTCCTGAACGACTGCTTCTGCTCCACGGCGGAGGTCTACCGCGCATTTGACCAGTCGCCGCCGGAAACTTGTCAACAACCCGATCCATCCGCGCTCGCGTCGGGGCCGCCTTCGCAATGGCGCCACCTGTTGGTGAACCAGCTTTTCCCGGCGGCCCTGAAGGTTTGCCCGGCGTTGGGCAAGTTATGGAACGCACTTCGCGCGGCCTTGCCCTGCCCGGTTCACATATCCGGCAGCGGAAGCGCCCTGTTCATCCTCTGCGACGACGAGGCGGAATTGGCCGCCATGCTCGCCCGCGTGCCCCAGCACCTCCAAGGGCGTTTCATCGCCGTCCGTAACAACGCGTTTTGAAACAACGACGAAGATAGTCACAAAGAGCACCAAGCACACCAAGAGCACTAAGAAAAGAATAAAAGTGCCAAGAATGAAATGTCTTGCCGTTCCGCTTGCGGCTTAGCATCTGTTGTTGTTCACGGGGAAGAAAAAACACATGCTAAGCCGCAAGCGGAACGGCAAAAATCTGAATCTGTCCTTGGTGCTCTTGGTGGCCTTGGTACACTTGGTGATTTCCGTGGTTGAGCGATTTTCGTTGTTGTGAATTGACAACGGTTCTTTGATTCGCCACAATACTTCGACTGTTTTTCCGGGCGCCACGGTTGATGACGGGAACCCGAAAAAATCGTTGCCCCGGCGGCGAACTCTTTCGGCCGGGCGGTCGTATTTTTTAGAAGGTGCATCCCATTGTCCGCCCACCGCTGTTAGATAGGTGTTAACGTGTACAAAGGAAATGCTGATGATTGAAGTCAAGGACCTGCACAAGCGATATGGTTCGATTCGCGCCGTGGACGGCGTGTCGTTCCAGGCCAAGGTCGCCGACGTGCTGGGGTTCACCGGACCCAACGGGGCCGGAAAATCCACCACGATCCGGATGTTGGCCTGTTTCCTGACGCCCGACAGCGGGACGGCGACCATCGCCGGGCACGACATCGTGCGCGAGTCGGTGGCCGTGCGGCGCGCGGTGGGCTACCTGGCCGAAACCGCCCCCGCTTACGACGAAATGGCCGTCCTGGCCTTCCTGCGGTTCGTCTACAACCCGAGCGACCTCGCTGCCTGGCAGCGGA
>CAZYDC010000572.1:0-3127 GCA_964646065.1 uncultured Planctomycetaceae bacterium
AGTTGAATGACCAGCTCAACATCACCAAGGCCGGCATGAAGGGCCTGGAAGACACGCTCGAGACCGTCAACGGTCTTCAGGGACAGATCAAGAACCTGGACGAGCAGATCAACCGGATCAACGACAAACTGCTGGACGTGAACCTGCTTTATCCGACGGAGAATCCCATTGCCAGCGGTGTCCCGGCGACCCAGCCGCTCAAGCCCTCCTGGCCTCTGGCGACGTGGATCATGGGCACCGTCGGCGGGCTGTTCGGGCTGGTGATCGGCTTTGGCCTGGTGTTCCTGCTGGAGTTCATGGACACCTCGGTCAAGAGTTCCGTGGACATCACCCGCCGCGTGGACCTGCCCGTGCTGGGCATGATCCCGCACGGCGACGACCTGGAAGAGGACATTGCCGACCTGCGCCTGGCCTTCGCCACCAACCCCAATTCGCTGGTCAGCGAGGCGTTCCGCCAGATTCGCACGTGCCTGCAGTTCAGCGGTCCGGCCAGCCAGAGGCGCAGCCTGCTGGTCACCAGCGCCCAGCCCGAAGACGGGCGGACGACCGTGGCCCTGAACCTGGCCGCCTCCATGGCCCGCGGCGGGCGCAAAGTCCTGGTCGTGGACGCCAATTTCCGCCAGCCGGCCGTTCGCAAGCTCTTCCCCGGATGCAAGGATTCGGGCCTGAGCAACGTGCTGGTGGGGCAGGGCAGTTGGCGAGACCTGGTGTTCGAGGTCGAGCCGAACCTGGCCGTGATCTCGTCGGGTCCGTTGCCGCCCAACCCGGCCGAACTGCTCAGCAGCGAAGCCATGCGGCAATTCATCGCCGAGGCGACCTCGCAGTATGACCAGGTCGTTTTCGACGGCGCCCCGGCCCTGGTGGTCAGCGACTCGATTGTCCTGGCCACGCTGGTGGACGGAGTGGTGCTCGTGGTCCGGGCCGGCGCCAACACGCACGGAATCGTGACCCGAACGCGAGACCTGCTGCACCGCGTGGGCGCTCACCTGTTGGGCGTCGCGCTCAACGGCGTGCGCGCCACCGCCGGCGGGTACCTCCGCAAGAGCTACGAGACGTTCTACGATTACCATGACCAGGCGCTCATGAGCGGCCGACCCACGCCCCCGCGAGCCTGAGTTCCGTGAACCCAGGGCGATCTCCGGATCGCCCCCAAAGACGCCAGGCGGCAAGCCGGCTTCCAAGCCGGGCTTGCCGTTTGGCGTTTTTCGTTTCAAAACTTCTAACGTTTTCATGGGTGAACTGTCCGATGATGAAGAGAAAATGCTACGATTCCGGAAGTGGATTCCCTATTATGTGGTATTCATTAACGGAAAGAGGACATGGTTCCCACGAGTACAAAGCAAAAAGACAAGCTCACCGGCCGCACCGTCTGGATTCCCCGCATGACGAACATCGGGGCGCGCATGATGGCCGCCGTGTTTCGTTCGATCGGCATCGACGCCGCGGTCACTCCGCCTTCGGACGACAAGACGCTCGAACTGGGCGGCCTGCACACCAGCGGTGAGGAGTGCTACCCCGAGAAGATCACGCTGGGCGATTTCCTGAGGATCATCCATTCCAAGGATTTCGACCCGGACCGCACGGCCTTCCTGATGCCCACGGCCGAGGGGCCTTGCCGCTTCGGGCAGTACGGCCCTTACCTCCGCGTGATCCTGGACGAGCTGGGCTATACCGACGTGCCGATCCTCTCGCCCACCAGCAAGAACAGTTACGACGATTTCGGTTCGCACGCGAGCACCATGGTTCGCCGGCTTTGGCGGGGCATGGTCGCCGGCGACGTGCTTCGCAAGATGCTGCTCAAGACCCGCCCCTACGAGACCCAGACCGGGGCATCGGACGAGGCGTACGCCCAGAGCATCGAGTGCGTCGAAAAGGTATTGGAGCGTCCCAGCCGGTCGATGGCCGAACACATGAAGGCGATGGTCGGGGCCCTGGTCAAGTGCCGCGACCTGTTTCGCGCGGTGCCCGCGCGGTACGTCAAGGGCCGACCGCTGATCGGAGTGGTGGGGGAGATCTTCTGCCGCCTGAACACGTTCAGCAATTACGAGGCGGTCCGCAAGATCGAGGCCCACGGCGGAGAGGCCTGGCTCTCGGACGTGACCGAGTGGGTGTGGTACACCAACTGGGAGCAGAAGTCGCTGCTCCGCCGCGACGGAAAAACGTTCTCGGGCTCCATGCTCGGAGCGATCGTCAAGAGCGCCTTCCAGAGGCGCGACGAGCACCAGTTGCTCCATCCGTTCGCCGAGGACCTCGTCGGATACGAGGAGCCGCACGACGTGTACGAGGAAGTGCTCAAGGGCGCCTGGCCTTACCTGCCCGCCGACGGCGCCCTGGGCGAGATGGTGCTTTCGGTCGGCAAGGGCATCTACCTCTACCGCAAGGGCGGCGACGGAATCATCGACATCAGCCCGTTCTCGTGCATGAACGGGATCGTCAGCGAGGCCGTGTATCACAGCGTCTCGCACGACCACGACGACATCCCGATCCGCAACTTTTACTTCGACTCGACCAGTTCCAACATGGATCGCGACCTGGACATTTTCATGGAACTGGCCGGCAGCTACCAAAAACGCAAGAAGAACGCCCGTCGCTATCCACGGTGCTTTGAATAGAAGGTGCATTGAAATGATCGCAGGTATTCCCTCAGTGATGGGTGGCGGCCATCCTTGGCCGACACCTCCGGACGCGGCAGCCAGGGATGGCCGCAGCGCACGCGAGGCACTTTCGGAGGGTGAGATTTCAAGATGATCGAGCGCGTGGAAGCCCCAATCGCGGTGGACGCCGTCGCGGCCTTGGAGGAGCGTTTGTCGCAGGCGCCGGCGGGGTTCCAGTCGGCGGGCGACCTCTGGGCCGACGTCGGCCGGTACAAAGAGCGGATGCGCCGGTTCAGTGCCACCTACGCCTCGCTTCCGGTCGGCACGCAGGCCACCTGCCCCACGTGCGGCAAGGTCGTTCCTGCCGTCTTCGCCCGCGCCGGCCAGCAGGTCGTGCTGAACTACCAATGCCCCGCGTGCGGCCCGGCGACCGAGGTCCACGCCGACGCCATCTGGACCGACCTCAAGAGCGACTTCCCCGGCAGCCCCGATCGGACCTTCTGCGACTCGCGGATTCGCCCGATTCTGCGCCG
>CAZYDC010000573.1:0-3127 GCA_964646065.1 uncultured Planctomycetaceae bacterium
AACCGGTCGTTGGTCGTCGCGAGCCCTTCGCCCGCCAACTGTCCGCACCGCAGACCGAACACCAGCGACTCCGTCAGGCTGTTGGAGGCCAGGCGGTTGGCGCCGTGCAGCCCGCTGCACGCGCCCTCGCCGCAGGCGAACAGGCCTCCCAGGTTCGTCCGCCCGTCGATATCGACCCGCGCGCCGCCGATCATGTAATGGGCCGCCGGATGCACCGGGATCAGGTCTTTGCCCGGGTCCAGCCCGAAGGATCGGCACTTCTGGTCGATCTGCGGGAACCGTTCCGCGAACGCCTTGGCCCCGATGTGCCTCACGTCCAGCAGCACGTGCGTGGCGCCGGTCTTGACCATCTGGTCCAGGATCGCGCGGCTGACCACGTCGCGCGGGGCAAGCTCGCGCATCTCATGGTAATCTTTCATGAATCGCTCGCCGTTCTTGTCCAGCAGGTAGGCGCCCTCGCCGCGCACCGCCTCGGAGATCAGCGACCGCGTGGCGCCGGCCACGTAGAGCGTCGTGGGGTGGAACTGCATCATCTCGGCGTCGGCGATGGTGGCGCCCGCGCGGAACGCCAGCGCCAGCGCGTCACCCGTCGCTTGCGGCGGGTTGCTCGTCTCGCGCCAGAGCATCCCCGCTCCGCCGGCGGCCAGGATGGTCTGCCTGGCCCGAATGATCTGAAGCCCGTACCGGCGGTGATACGTGATCACGCCGATGCACTGCGAACCCGTGCCGCCCGATGGCGGATCGGTCAGCAGGTCCAGCACGAAGCAGTTATCGAAGATCTTCAGGTCGGGCGTTTCCTTGGCCCGGCGCATCAGGGCCTCGGAAAGGGCCTTGCCGGTGGCGTCGCCGTCGGCGTGGACGATCCGGTGGGCGCTGTGTCCGCCCTCGCGGCCGAGGCTCAGTTCGCCCTGGTCCGTGGTGTCGAAACGCACGCCCCACTCCCGCATCTGGCGGATGTGTTCGGGCGCGGCCCCGATCACATAGCGGATCACCTCTTCGTCGCCCAGCCCGGCCGCGGTGGCCAGCGTGTCCTCGACATGCGCCTCGATGGAGTCGCTGGAGGCGATCACGGCGGCCAAACCGCCTTGGGCAAAGTAGGTGTTGGAGTC
Source organism: uncultured Planctomycetaceae bacterium (assembly GCA_964646065.1). Classification (GTDB taxonomy): domain Bacteria; phylum Planctomycetota; class Phycisphaerae; order SM23-33; family SM23-33; genus CAZYDC01. The sequence continues at coordinate 1,110 of CAZYDC010000573.1, forward strand.
GTGGATGGTGCCCTTGGTGGTCAGGATAACCGAGCCGTGCGCGGCGGCCTCGATGCCCGCGCGCAAACCGGCGGCGCCCGCACCGATCACCAGCACGTCCGTGAAGATGTGCGGCAGGCGGCGACTCTCGAAGCTCACAAGGTAACGACGCTGAAGGTAAGGACTGTCCATAATGCCTGCTTCTTCTTGCGGAAAAGATGTTATTGTAACCCAGCTTTCGGTTGCTGGAAAGCCCCAATACACGTACTATTTAGATAGAGAAGGCAAACCGACGGCTTCGGGGCGAAAACGCCCTCTTTGGAGACAGACATGAGCGCGGAAAAAATAAGAGAATTCTTCCAAGAGAAGAAGTCAAAATCCAAAATCGGGAATGTCGACTGGGAGGCCAAGAAGGATGCGTGGGTTCAGGCTATCGAGAAACTTTACAAGGTGATCACAGACCAATACCTTGCCCCGTCGATCGCGGAAGGAACCGTGACGGTGTCACGCGAGGAAGAACTAATCGAGGAATACCCCATTCGTCCGTATAAGGCGCCAGTACTCATTCTTACGGTCGGCGACGAGAAGGCCGTTTTCCTTCCCAAAGGGACAAACATTGTCGGCGCCACCGGGCGGATCGGCCTGCGAGGAGACATGGGTGAAAGGACGATAGTCCGCCAGCTCGGGGACCGATGGTGCGTGGTGGAAAGCCGCATCCCCACATTGAAACTGACTCCGCTGAACGAGGAATCGCTGCTGGCGGCATTGAAGAGCGTGATGCGGCTATGACAATGGCCTTCGATTCCACCCAGAAGCGAACCATCCAGGAAGTGCTGGAATGGTATGTATTCCAGGTTGAAGTCCTGGGCCGGGAAAAAGCCCGCGTTTTGAACGAACTGGCCAGTGCCGCATTCCCGTCCGATTCCAGATTTTTTGAAATGGGAAACAAGGAAATCGAGGACTTCTTCCATCTGCATAAGAACGAATTGGATTTTGTGACAATGCTCGTGATGATGGCGGCGGCAGAGGCGACCGTTCGGCTCGATTTCATGGAAAGAGTGGACAGACGTTGGCGCGACGCCGTGTCCAAGGCCTTCAAGGCGATCCACAAGGATTTATCCAAGAAGGATGCCGCCGACAGAGTGAGATTGGAGGAGGACATTCTCGACACGTGTGCCGCAACCGACGAAAGAACCAAGGGGCCCATAGGCGATTTCAAGGGCGCACTCAAACTGCGGCATTGGCTGGCGCATGGACGGTATTGGAATGATGTTCAAATGGGCAGACGGCAATACTCCCCACAAGACGTGTTCGACATTTCCAACAACCTGTTGCAGGCCATCGACGAAACGAAGGCAAAATGAAACGGTCTTCCGAATCGGGACCGCCCGCCGGGTTCTATTGGTAATCCGGTCATGCGGTCGCGAAAGATTCCCCCTCGGCAACTCACTGGTTCTTGTCCCTATTTTCCCTAGCCTGCTGAAGCTTCCCTCGGAGGTAGGTGCGTTCGGTGGGCAGGGACTGGGCTTCCCATGACGCGGTGATCAGCTCGGCCAGGGCGGCGTTGCGCTTCTTGAGATCTTCCAGCGCGTCGTAATCCGGCGAGCCGGGCGGCGCGTGAAGGAAGACGTCGTGCGAATCCACGCTGAAGACGAATTCGGGCGACCTGGGCGGGCGGGAGATTCGCAGCTTCATGTGCGGGTAGAAGTCATTGCCCAGGCGGAGCACGAACGACCGGATCTGCTCCAAAGGGGCGTCGGCGGGGTCGCGTTCGACCGGATCGGCCATCAGCCAGGCCGCCGGGTCGAAGTCTTCCGGCGGAACCATCCGCGGGGCCTGCGGCAAGGTTTCCCCCGAATACGCCCGCCGCAGGTACAACTCCACCGCCAGACGAATCTGGCCGGCCGCGGGCAGTCGGATTGGTAGCTCATCCAAGTTCATTACAAATCGAGAATTATTGGCACTTATCGTATTTTAGGCCATATGGGTGCATGACCGTAGTTGCGGGGGCTGATTGGCCGATAAGGAGGATAGAACAG
>CAZYDC010000574.1:0-3121 GCA_964646065.1 uncultured Planctomycetaceae bacterium
GCAACTGACTTATCGCTTATCTTCATGCCATTCGGGACTGTCCCTGAACCCGACAAAAGGGACAGTCCCCATTTTCGGATACGGCCCCGAAAAAGGGGACAGTCCCTGACACCCCAGACACCCCCAAGCGGACTTGGGGGTGCCACAAGTCTTCAGGACACCCTTGCACGTGCGGGCGGGGCGATATACTTTTGCGATTATGCAACTGGAATTCCAACCGCTGGGCGACGCGGCGCTGCGAGTGGGTCTGGCCGACGTGGCCGACGCCGCGGCGCACCATCGTGTGCGGGCGTTCTGTGGGCGATTGGAGGGCGTGTCGATTCCCGGCCTGATCGAGCACGTTCCGGCGTACACGTCCGTGACGGTTTACTACAGGCCGGCGGCGGTGGGATACCGGGAGTTGTGCGAGCGGATTTCGGCGGCGATGGCGAACCTGGACGAGCAGCCGCTTGCTCCCGCGCGGATCGTGACCTTGCCGGTCTGCTATGGCGGGCCGTTCGGTCCGGACATCGAATACGTGGCGCAGGCGGCCGGGCTGAGCGTCGAGCAGGTTGTCGAGCTGCACAGCCAGGCCCAGTACGTGGTGAGCATGATGGGCTTCGCGCCGGGCTTTCCGTACTTGTCGGGCCTGCCCGCCCGCCTGGCCACGCCGCGACTGGCGACGCCGCGGCTGGCGGTCCAGGCCGGGTCGGTCGGCATCGGCGGCTCGCAGACGGGCGTGTATCCGATCCAGACGCCCGCCGGCTGGCGGATCATCGGCCACACGACGGTCAAGCTGTACGACCCCGCGGCGGAGAACCCATTTTTGTTGTCGCCCGGCGACCACGTTCGGTTCAAGCCGGCCTGAGGTGGCACCCCCAAGTCCGCTTGGGGGTGTCCGAGAGACTGTCCCTGAACCCGACAAAAGGGACAGTCCCCATTTTCGGAAACAGCCCCGAAAAAGGGGACAGTCCCTGACGGCGAAGACACCCCCAAGCGGACTTGGGGGTGCCACAAGAACGCTGTCAATTGCCGTGCGTCAGAAGAATGAAGATGAATGAAAGAATCGACCTGAATTGTGACCTTGGCGAGGGCGGGCCCAACGACGCGGCCTTGCTGGGGTGCGTGACATCGGCCAACATTGCCTGCGGAGTTCATGCCGGCAGCGCGGAGATCATGCGCCGGACAATGGAGCTAGCCGCCGCCGCCGGCGTGGGCATCGGCGCGCATCCGGGGCTGGCCGATCCTGCCGGCATGGGCCGGCGAGAGGTCTCGCTGGCGGCTGAGGATGCGTCCGACCTGGTGTTCGCGCAGGTGGCCCTGATGAAGATCGTCGCGCAGGAGACCGGGCTGAAGCTTCGTCACGTCAAACCGCACGGGGCGCTGTACAACCAGGCCGCACGCGACCCAGCCCTGGCCCAGGCCGTCGCCAACGCGGTCCGGGCCGTGAACCCCAAACTGATCCTGTTCGCGCTGGCCGGCAGTTGCCAGGTCGAGGCCGCCCTGGCGGCGGGGCTTCGCGTCGCCCGCGAGGCCTTCGCCGACCGCCGCTACCGCGCCGATGGAACGCTCGTGCCTCGCAACCAGCCCGGCGCGGTCATCGAAGACCCCGCCCAGGCCGCCGCGCAGGCGCTGCGGCTGGTCACGGAACACAAGCTGACCACCATCGACGGCGCCGAGTTGACCATCCATGCCGACACGCTCTGCGTACACGGCGACAGCCCCAACGCCCTGAAGACGCTGCGAGCTATTCGCGAATCGCTGATGAAAGAGTCGGTCGAAATTGTCATGGTCGCGGGGGCATCGAAATGACAGAATTCACCGCGCGTTTGGGAAAACTGTTCGGGTGCCATGCCGGGTGCCATGCCCAAGTCTGCGCGGGCATGTTGCCCGGTGCAAGACATGCCCGCGCGGACTTGGGCATGGCACCCGAAAGGGCACCCGAAATGGACGACTTCTTATATGACCCAGACCTTTTCCTTTGAAATCATTCGCACGGGCGTTCTGGCGACGGTGCAGGACCTGGGCCGCTGGGGCTACCAGCGGTTCGGCATGCCGGTCTCCGGCGCGATGGACGGTTTCGCGCTGCGGGCGGCGAACCTGCTGGTGGGAAATGCCGGCGGCGAGGCGGGCGTCGAGGTTGCGATGGGCGGCCTGGCGATGCGGGCGATGCGGGAAACGGTTGTCGCGATCTGCGGGGCCGACCTGCAGGCCGGGCTCGACGGCCTGGCGGCGCCGATGTGGAAGAGTTTCGCGCTTCGGCCGGGGCAGGAACTGAGCTGGGACCGCCCGGCGAAGGGCGTGTGGGCATACCTGGCCGTGGCGGGCGGCATCGACGTGCCCAGCGTCATGGGAAGCAAGTCCACGTACCTGCGCGCCAAGGTGGGCGGGCTGGAAGGTCGCGCGCTGGCGAAAGGCGACATTCTTGTGGCACCTCTCTTGGTGGCACCCCCAAGTCTGCTTGGGGGTGTCTTGCAAACGGAAAAAGGGGACAGGCACCGATTTCAAACAGCGAAATCGGAGCCAGTCCCCTTTTTCCGCGGTCGCGGTTTGTCGCCGACGGAGATACCGAAATATTCGTCCAGCGTGACCGCGCGCGTGATCCTCGGGCCTCAGCAGGACGCGTTCGAGGACGAGGCCGTGCGCACGCTGTGTTCGAGCGAGTACGAAGTGACCGCGCAATCGGACCGCATGGGCTACCGGCTCAAGGGGCCGCCGCTGCGGCACAGGAGTTCCGCCGACATTCTTTCGGACGCCCTGACGTTCGGCTCGATCCAGGTGCCGGCAGACGGGCAGCCGATCCTGCTGGCGGCCGACCGACAGACCACCGGCGGATACGCGAAGATCGCCACGGTGATTTCCGCCGACCTGTCGGCGGTGGTGCAGCTTGGCCCCGGCGGAAAGCTGCGGTTCGAGCCCATCGACATCCGGCAGGCGCAAGACCTGGCCCGCCGGCAGGAGCAGTTCCTGGCCCGCCTGGAAGTGGCCTGCTCCGCATGATGTGTGTAGCATGGGCATCTTGCCCATGTCTTCGCCGTTGTCGTTGTTGCTGTTGTTGTGCCAAAGAAGAAACAAAAGAAGGTTCTTCTCCAATTTAAGTGGTGGAAAATCGAAGGTCATGCCACATAACAGATATGGATTT
>CAZYDC010000575.1:0-3117 GCA_964646065.1 uncultured Planctomycetaceae bacterium
CTGCGGAACGGGGCTGCGCATCAGAAAAATAGATCAGGTGGGTGAATAAAACGAGTTAAGAGGAGGCACGGCACATGAAACTTTCGATCGCGGCGGAGTATGCAATTCGCGGCATCCTGGTCCTGACGGCGGAACACGGCCAGGGGCCGGTCACGCTCGAGGCCGTTTGCGCTCGGCGGAAACTTCCTAAGCAGTATCTGACCAAGTTATTCGCCAACTTGGCCAAGGCCGGGCTGATTCATCCGGTGCGGGGCAAGGGCGGCGGATACACGCTGACCCGTGCGCCCGAACAGATCAGCCTTCTCCAAGTGATCGAGGCCGTCGAAGGCCCGATCATCCTTAATCTGTGTCAGCACGCCCCTTCCCAATGCCCGCAAGACCTCTGCAGGATCCGCCCGATGTGGACCGACCTGCAAAAGACGGTTCGAGAGAAGCTCGCCGGAATGAAACTCAGCGAGTGCATGTAAGCGAAACTCGGGATTCGGGGTTCGGGACTCGGGGTTCGGGAAGACAAAGAAATACTGGAAGAACCCTATCGAAGAACCAGTGGCTCTTCGCCGTTTCTTCCCGATTCCCGAATCCCGAAACCCGATTCCCGCTACAGTTCGACCATCTCCCCCGGTTTGAGCAAGTGTACCTTGCAAGGTGCGGCCGCGACGAAACGGCCGCCGTCGGAAGTCGCCCCGACGATATCGCCAAAATGGTACGGCACCGCCGCCTTGCAGCCGATGGCCTTGCAGGCCTTGGCGGCCTCGTTTGCGTTGAGCGTGTAAGTCCCGCCGATCGGCAGCATGGCCAGGTCCACGTCTTTGAGGTCGCTCATTTCGGGCACGAGGTCGGTGTCGCCGGCGTAATAGATCCGCTTGCCGTCGATGGTGAACACCGCGCCGCACCATTCGTTGCTCCGCGGGTGAAAGGCCTTGCCGATGTTGTACGCCGCCACGGCCTCGATGGTGACGCCCTTGATCGTGAGGCTTTCGCCCGGGGCGATGGCGTTGTGCGCGTGGAGTTGGGCGATCACGTCGGCCGGGGCGACGATGGCCGTGTCGTCCTTGGATATTTCCTTGATATCCGCCGGCGAGAGGTGATCGTGGTGCATGTGCGAGACAAAGATCACGTCCGCGTCGTGCGGCGAACCGGAAATCTTCCAGGGGTCGATGTACAATGTGGCGTCGGAGCCCTGGATGCGGAAACTGGCGTGGTTGATCCATCGAACTTGAACGGGCATGGGCGGCGTCCTTTCTTTAATAACCTGAGTCATTCTATGCAGCCCAAAACGGGAATGTTTGCCCTCGAACCTCGGCGCGACGTTGTTCCGAGGCTGTTCAATTGTCAATTGTAAATTGTCAATTGTAAATTCCTCACTTCGTCGGGTCCGCCACTCGCCCCATGAACAGCAGGCTGCCCGAATCATTGTCTCGGATCAGGAAAATGAACGGGTGGTCCGCGACGAAATCCTTGACCGGTTCGTCTTCTGCTGTTGGAATCACCACCGCCGTGGCGGCGGCCGCCTCGGTCCCTTGTTCGTCCACGTCCACGTACGTTTTGTGCTGCACGGCCGAAATGTAGAGCGGGCCGTCGCTCATGCCGGAAAAATCGGCCTTGCCCTTCTGGCCGTCGAACGCCGACTTCATGCCCATCGCCTTGAGCGCGTCCGCCAAGCCCGCCTCGCTGGAGAACTTGAATTTCGGCAGCGCCACGTGGACTTCGTGGATCTCCAACTTCTTGAGGTACCCGTCCAAAACCGTCGTCGATTCCTCGCCCGGCATCGTGGTTGCATCCTTCGCCGGCGGCTTGGCCAGCTTCTTCTCCAACTCCGCCAGGCCGTCGCGCTTTTCGGGCAGCAGAACCACCATGGCCGTGTCCTTGTCCACGTACGGCAATTCCAACACGCTCACCCCATCGACCTGCGCATATTTGAAAACCGCGGTCTGCCTCATCATGTCCGTCTGGACGCTCTTTTGGGCGTCCAGGTGGAAGTCCGCCTTCTTGGTGCCGTCGGCCTGGAACGGCCGCAGCCAGGCCGCCCGGAAATACACCGCGTTGGTCAGCACCAGCCCCGTGGACTTGTTGAGGCTCTCGGGCGGTACGAGGTCCGAGGTCTTGTCCAGGGTATGCTGAGCGATCCAATCGTTGATCGTCTTGGCGGCCTGCTCCGGTTGGGCGAAATTCAGCGACTGGAGCTTGCTGCCGAACTGACCCGTGACCAGACTGGTAAAAGGCTTCTTGAACCTCGCCCCTTTGGGACCCCAAAGGGCGTTGTCGATTTGAATCTGAAACCTGCCGCGGGAGCGCCTGTCGCCCTTGAGCCTGGCGTTCAGGTGCTTGTACGCCGCCGCCAGGTCGTCCACATCCCATGGGGCGAGTTTATCCTGTTTGTCGCGCCCCAGCGGCACATTCAGGGCCTCTCGCATCTCGGCCTTGGTTTGCCCGCCGGCGCCGACGTAGGTCATCGCCATGGCCTGGGAAATGCCCAACGGCGAGAAGAACAGGTTGCCCTTCTGGTCGGCCAGGCGGCCGTAAAGGCGCATCGCGAACGCGGCGTTGTCCTGGGGCAACTGCTTGAGGTCGATGTCCGAGGTTTCTTTTTCCGCCGCAGGATTCGCCGGTTCGCTATCGGCCCCGAGCGTCCGGACCGCTAGGCCCAAGGCCAGCGCGGCCGCGGCGACAATCAGAAAAGCCGCTTTATGATTCATCGTGGTTTCCATGTTCTTCCGACCCTGCACACAATTCGCGCCGCGCCCGTACGGGCGTAGAACTCATGGGCAAGATGCCCATGCTACACCTAACGAAGGGTAAGCTCAAACGACTCCGGAATCCAGTCGATATGCTAAATCGTACGAGGCGAAAAACCACGTGGGCCGTAGGCCGGGGGCTGTGAGCGGTAACGGCGAAGCGGCAAAGAGCCTGCGGGATCGTTCGATCCGCGCGGGCTCTTTGCCTTTGTCGCTTCTTCGCTTTTGTCGTTTCTTGCTGTTACGCCCTACGCGCTACGCTCTGCGTTTCCGGGAACGACAACGACGCCAGAAGTCCCTTGGGGATCTCCGCTTTGCTCCGATATGGTGACCATTTCGGGTCTCTGGAAACATTCCACCAGCCTGTATAATAAATATCAGC
>CAZYDC010000576.1:0-3113 GCA_964646065.1 uncultured Planctomycetaceae bacterium
CAGGACACATGAACAAGTCACTGGACATCAAACTGGCCGACATTCACGCCAACGCCTCCTCCAAGGCGTTCATCCTTGCCGACGCCAAGGACGCCGACATGGCCTTTGGCGTGGCGTCGCCGGGCAAGAGCCCCGAGCGGGTCGATTCGCCCGAGGCCGGTTTTCGCAGCCTGGCCGAGTATCGCGACAACGTCCGCGCCAACGTGCAGCAGGGCTTGGTGGACATCATGCTCATGAGCGTGTCCACCAACGAGGTGCTGACGATCCGCGAGCGGATTTTCGATTCCTCGCCGGTCACGCCGGCGGTGCGCGCCAACGACACCACCGACATTCACGTTGCCCGCGGCGCGTCGTACCCCAAGCAGCCGGCGATTCCGTTCCGCACGGCGTTACTCGATCACGCCCAGTGCGGGCGGCTGGGCGGCGACGAATCGCAGCGGCACCTGGGCGCCAACCTGGGCCTCTACAGCATCACGTTCAACAACGACGCGAACCTCGACGTACCCGCCCTGGAGGCCTACAAGGCCTTCCGCGTGGAGGCCGAGGAAAAAGGCTTCCGCCATTTCCTGGAGGTCTTCGACCCCAACGCGCCCGCCAACGCCGTCGCGGCCGAGCAACTGGGCCACTTCATGAACGACCTGGTCGTCCGCACGCTCGCGGGTGTCGCCTCGCCCGGCAGACCGATTTTCCTGAAGATGGTGTATCACGGCCCCAAGGCCATGGAGGAGCTGGCCCACTACGATCCGCACTTGGTGCCGGGCGTCTTGGGCGGTTCGGCAGGCACCACCTACGACGCGTTCAAGCTGCTGGCCGAGGCGAAAAAGTACGGCGCCAAGGCCGCCCTGTATGGCCGAAAGATCAACAGCGCGGAACACCAACTGGGGTTCATCCAATTCCTGCGATGGATCGCCGACGGCGAGATCGGCCCCGAGGAAGCGGTGCGGGCCTATCACGGCATGTTGCAGGGCCTGGGCATAAAACCCGTGCGCCCGCTCGATAAGGACATGCAACTCACCAGCGGCATCGCCGACTACGGCGGCTCGGGAAGGACGATCAGCATCGGAAAAACAGGGACAGGAAAAACAGGGACTGAGTCCGATTTCGGCCGTTTGAAATCGGAGTCTGTCCCTGTTTTTCCAAAGCCCGGAGAAAAGCGGGGACAGACACCGATTTCGCAGACAAAATCGGTCTCAGTCCCCGCTTTTCAATCGGACTCAGTCCCCATTTTCCCGCGCCGCCCGGACGGTTCGCCTGACTTCGCCCGCATGACGTCGGACCAGCGCCTGGCGTACCACCGGCAACGGCTGGCGGGATTGTGAAGTTGTGGCACCCCCAAGTCCGCTTGGGGGTGTCTTGGTCCATGCGCACAACTCAGACACCCCCAAGCGGACTTGGGGGTGCCACAAACGCGCTGCCACCATCGCCCCTACTCCATCGTCAACACGATCTTGCCGAACTGCTGGCCGTGTTCCATTTTGCCCTGCGCTTCGCGGGCCTGCGCGAGCGGGAAGGTGGAATCGATGAGCGGACGGAACTCCCAGGCCTGGCAGGCGCGGAGCAGTTGGCGGAACTCGGGCACACTGCCGAGCGTCGAGCCCATGATCGTGAGCTGGCCCGAGTACACCGCGCGAATGTCCATTTCGGCGGCCGCGCCGGTGGTCACGCCGCAGGAGACCATTCGTCCGCCCTTGCGGAGCACTTGCGGGCCGACCGGCCAGGTGGCCGCGCCCACGGTATCGACCACCACGTCCACGCGCGAACCATGCAGCGCGTCGAGGATGGCCTTGGCCACGTCGGGAACCTTCGCGTAGTTGATCGCGTGATCGGCGCCCAGGGCGCGGGCCTTGGCAAGTTTCTCGTCGGAGGAGGACGTGACGACCACCTCGGCCCCGATGCGTTTGGCCAGTTGCAGCGCCGCCACCGCGACTCCGCCGCCGATGCCGTGGATCAGCACGGTCTCGCCGGGCACCAGCCTGGCCCGGCTGGTCAGCATCCGCCACGCCGTCAGATACGCCACCGGCAGGGCGGCCGCCTCGGTCCAACTCAGGTAGGCCGGCTTGCGGAAGCAGTTCTGCTCGGGCAGGGCGATCTTGCGGGCGAACGTGCCGGGCACACTCGCGCCGATGAGTGCGAACTCCGCGCACTCGCTCTGCTGCCCCGATTCGCACTGCGGGCAGCGGCCGCACCACAGGCCCGGATAAATCATCACCTCGTCGCCTTCGCGCAGGCCCTTCACCTCCGGGCCCACGGCGGCGACCACGCCCGCGCCGTCCGAACCCAATATGTGCGGCATCGGGATCGCCCCGCGCCCGCCCTTGCGAATCCAGATGTCCAGGTGGTTCATGCCCGCGGCCCGCAGATTGACCACCGCCTCGCCCCGGGCCGCGTGAGGCTCCGGCACGTCCGCCACGTGCAGTTCGTCCAACTCGCCATGTTTTTCGATGACGGCAGCTTTCATGGAATCTCCTTGATCCAGTTGCCCGTTCGCGGGGGTAGTAACCATTGCAACTAGAACAGGATATACCGCGGGACATCGAAAATCATAAATGCCCTGGAAAATACGAACAAACCCGGCGTATCCATCCTATTATTTAATAGAGCGAGCGAGAGGGACTTCACACCTGCAAGCCCCTCCGGCCGACGGCGGTCTTTCGTCCTCCTTTCCCCCGTCGGCCGTTTTTTTTAGGCGCGGGGAACCCTCTAATGACAAGTTCAATGGGCCTGTGGCGACGGTCTGATTACCCGAGGTTTTTCCTCTTGGAACGCCCTACTGCGCCGACAGGCAAGCCGACATGAGACCGCGTTTGAATTCCGGTGTCCAGGGGCTTGTTCCACAACGGAAGAAGCCTTTCCCCCGGGGCGACGGTACGACCTCGCGTATTGGGGAGAACAAAGATCGCGGAATTGAAGAACTTGCGCGTGTACTAGCGTAGTGGAACGTAGATAACGTGTCTTATTGCCCGGGCCAAAATCCGAAACTCGAAGCACGAAACTCGAAACAAGAACCAAATTCAAATAGCCAAACAACAAACGAAGAGCTTCTGATCGGGTCGTCCTTGAGAATTCAGGTCCAGAGGATTGTCGTTGTTTTGGATTTATCATTTCGGGCTTTG
>CAZYDC010000577.1:0-3100 GCA_964646065.1 uncultured Planctomycetaceae bacterium
CGCGCCGGCCTGCCGGCCCCAAGGCTCGTCACGACGGGGGCGTGAACGGTTACCGATTTTTCACCACTTAAATTGGAGGAGAACCATTCTTTCAAAAGAACTACGCTTCCGCCGGATCAACAGAAAAAAAGGCAGGGCGATATTCGCGCCCTGCCTTTGAATGACTGCTAGACCCATGTTGCCCGCTGACAACCGGCCGCCGGCTACTGATTACCGGTTACGGATTGCCGGTTACTTCTTTTTCTTGTCTTTATTGTCGTCGGCCATTTTTTGGAGGGCGGAGAAGACGTCGATCTCGCCTTCTTCCTCGTCCCCCTCGTCCTCGGCGCCGATGTCCGCCAGGTCGACGGCGCCTTCCTCCAGGGCCGAGGCGCCCGGCTGGGCGATCACGTCGGCTTCCAGTTCGACAATTTCCTCATCATCGGCGGCCTTGGCGCCCTTGGTCTTGACCGGCTTGATGTCTTCGGGCTGTCCGTCGATCTGGAGCGTGAACACCACGGGCCCGACCACCAGGCGGTCGCCGGGATTGAGGATCGTTTCATTGACCCGCTTGTTGTTCACGAACGTGCCGTTGGAGGAGGCGACGTCCTTGACCTTGACCACGTCGCCCGAGAGCGTCAACTCGCAGTGCCTCCGCGAGACGTTCAACAGAGGCACGCGAAGGTCGCAGTTCTCGCCCCGGCCAATCACGGTCGTGGGATTGATGATGGGGAAGTCCTTCCGCTGTCCGTCCGACTTGAACATGATCAGTTTCACTTCCATAGGTCACACCCTTTGCTTCTATGAGGCCAACCGCGAAAACTATGTTATAATGACTCCAAAACGGTTCTTATTCTAGAATGTCTACAGAGCTCTGCAAGCAAATTTACGATGAAACTTCTCGCGATTCGGCGAGGTCCTTATACGTTCATGTTCCCCTGTGCCTGGCCAAGTGCCGCTATTGCGACTTTTACTCGCTACCGCTGGACACCCAGGCGGCCGGCCGTTTCGTCCGCATGGTCGTGCGGGAACTGGACTTGCACCGCAGCAGCCTGAAGGAGCCGTTGGAAACCCTGTTCATCGGCGGCGGCACGCCCACGGCCTTGGGGGCGGACCTGTTGACGGCGCTGCTGGCGGCGCTGGGGCCGCTAATAAATAGCGGGACGGAATTCAGCGTCGAGGCCAACCCGGGCACGTTCGACGATTCGGTGGCATCGGCCTTGGCGGCGGGCGGGGTGAACCGCGTAAATTTCGGCGTGCAGTCTTTTCGAGATTCGGAGTTGCGTGCGCTGGGGCGAATCCACAACGCCCGGCAGGCCCGCGAGGCGGTGCGGCTGGCGCGGTCGCGGAGGTTCCCGCGAGTCGGGCTGGACCTGATGTATGGAATCCCCGGCCAGTCGCTGGATGACTGGCGGGACAATTTGCGGCGGGCGATGGAGCTTGAGATCGACCACCTGAGCTGTTACGCCCTGAGCTTCGAGCCGCGAACGCCCCTGGGCCAGGAACTCGCGCGGGGCGCGGTGGCCGAGATGCCCGAGGAGGAACAAAAAGCCTGCTACCAGTCCGCCATCGACCTGGCCGGCCAGGCTGGATTCGAGCATTACGAAATTTCCAATTTTGCCCGCCCGGGCGCTCGTTGCCGCCACAACCTGACCTATTGGCGAAACGAAACCTACCTGGGTCTAGGCCCCGCCGCCGCCAGCTATATCGACGCCGCGCGGCGAACCAATCGCCCGGATCTGCCGGCGTACCTGCGCGCCCTGGAGTCCAACTCGCCGCCGCCGGCGGACTGCGAAACCCTGCCGCTTCGCGGGCGGATGGCCGAGACCGCCATGCTGGGCCTGCGCCTGATCGAAGGCCTGGACCGCCGGGCTTTTGCCCAGCGGTTCGGACTGGACCCGACGGAGGCCTTCCCTCAAAGCATTCGTCGGTATGCCCAGCAAGGCGCTCTGCTCATCACCCCCTCGCACATTCGCCTGGCCCCCTGGACCCTCTTCGCCTCCGACACGATCCTGGCGGATATCATCGCAGAAGCGTAGCATGGGCATCCTGCCCATGAGTCTCACGGGCATCTTGCCCGTGGTTTGTTTCTTCTTCTTCTTCTGCTGCTGCTGCTTCCATGACACAACAACGAAGACATGGGCAAGATGCCCATGCTACATAATGAAGTACCCTCCGCATTTGTCCGATAACAGGAATGTAACGTATGTTTGGTTCGGCAGAATTGTACCTGCCCGCGGCATGATGCGCGCTTCCGCCGGTACCCAAACTCTGCCGCGGAGTGCGAAATGCAGTTGAAATTCCTCAAAACGCGAGTGCTGCCCATCGGCGTGGACCTGGGCACCAGCCACCTGAAGCTGGCGCAGCTTCGGATGGTCCAGCAGGAGCTCGAACTGCTCGCCGCCGGCAGCGAAGAAATCCCCGCCGACCTGCGGACCCAGGAATCCGAGCGGATGGATTTCATCACGCGGGCCATCCGCCGGAGTCTCAAGTCCAACAATTTTCAGGGACGCAAATGCGTGCTGGCCCTGCCGACCTCGCAATTGTTCCTGCAACACCTTAAGTTGCCCCGCGTGCCCAAGGCCGGCCTCGAACCGCTGCTGCGGGCCGAGTTGGCGGGCAAACTCCCCTACGCGGTCGAGGATGCCGTGATCGGCTACGTCCTGGCCGGCGAGGTCTTCGGCGAGGGCGAGCCCCGGCAGGAGGTCATCGTGGCGGCGGCCGCCCGAGACACCGTCGAGAGCTACCTCGATATGGCCGGAAACGCCCGCCTGGAGGTCGTGGGAATCAACGTGGAATCCTGCGCGGTGGTGGAATGTTTCGGACGCCTCTTCCGCCGCAACGGCGACGCCGCGCGAACGATCCTCTTTATCGACATGGGCGTCTTCAGCACGCAAGTCTGCCTGACGCACGGTGACAAACTGGTCTTCGCCCGCAACCTCCGCCTGGGCGAGCAGCAGATCGACCACGCCCTGGCGGCGGGGATGCACATGGAGGTCGAGCAGGCCCACAGCCTGCGATGGGACCTGCAGAAGGGGCAGAACTCCGAGCAGGCACAGGAAGAGATTTATCGCCATCTGGAGGAGCCGCTGGGCCAACTGGCCGCGGAGATCACCCAGTG
>CAZYDC010000578.1:0-3079 GCA_964646065.1 uncultured Planctomycetaceae bacterium
AGTCATTGCATCAAAAGGTGTTCCGGCTTATCTTCATGCCATTCGTGACTGTCCCTTAACCTTGCACGTTTAGGGACGGTCCCCATTTTGAAACAGCCCAAAATGGAGACAGTCCCTTCGGAAACAGCGAACCGACGAATGTCGAACAATCGAACGGCGAATGCAGAAGTGAAGATCCGGAACCGCAACTCTGTACTTCTGCATTCGCCGTTCGATTGTTCGAATGTTCGTCGGTTCGCCTTTTCTTCGCCGTTTCGCTCTACGTACCGCGCGTCGCTCTCCTTTTAGCGGAAGATTAACAATCCGATTTCGCTTCCGCGGGGTTATGGTAGGGTAACTTTTTGAGGAGTACCGCCCATGGTGCAGCATAAGTTTGTCAGGTTCCTGGTCGCCGCCGTTCTGTTATTGTCCTGCGCCGCCGCCGTGCGGGCCCAGGAGCCCAAGGCCCATCGCATGGGCGAATGGCCGGCGCTGAGCGCGAACATTCTGAACACGCAGCAGAAGAACCTCAACCTCGACGACCGGGACTTCGTCATCGAGGTGTGGTTCAAACCGCTGGATTGGATCAAGTACAAGACGACCGCGCCGGCGTGCCTGGTTTCCAAGAAGGGCGGGGCCGGCCTTGCGGGATACGACCTGAGCTATTATCAGGACGGAACGATCTCGCTGACGGTCTGCGACAAGGCGAACGAACTGCTGCCCGATAGCGAATTCCACGCGACCGCGGCCCTGAAAATGGACAAGTGGAACTACCTCGCCGTCGTCGCCGGCCACAAGGATAAGAAGGTCACGTTCTACGTGGACGGCAAAAAGGTCAAGGAGTGCGGCGGGTTTAGTACCGGCGACATCTCCAATCGCGACAATTTCAATATCACCTACAACGAATACACGCCCAACTCGCAGGCGCATTGCCTGCTGAGCCAGGCGCGGGTGTGGAAGCTGACCAAGGACATGCCGGCCGAGATCGACAAGGTCATGGCCGCGCACCAGGCGGACGCGGCCAAGGTGTCCGACGAGCTGAAGGGCGCTGCCGACTACTCGATGTGGACCTTCGAGGCCGGCAACGACAACATCAAAGACCAGGGTTCCAACGGCAACGAGCTGGTCTACACGCCGTGGGCTTTCAAGGGCGAGCAGGACACGGTGAAGGTGCCCGAAAAGGTCGCCGGCGACACATACTACGTCGACGCGGCCAAGGGCGACGACGCGAACGCCGGCGGCAAGGACAAGCCGTTCAAGACGCTCGCGCGCGGCGCTCGGGCGGCCATGCCGGGCGATTTGCTGCACATCAACGCGGGAGTTTATCGAGAATCGCTGCGTCTTCGCGAGGGCACCAGCGACAAGCCCGTCACGGCGGAGGGCGAACCGGGCACGGTCGTCAGCGGGTTTGAACCGGTGAGCGGCTGGGTGAAGGGCGATGGCGGGCAGTGGGTCATCAAGGATTGGACGGGCGACTACGCGGGGCCCATGGACGCCAAGGAAGACGACGCGCGAAAGGAGCCGGGCAACATCCTCTTCGTGGACGGGACTCCGATGGACTTCGTGATGACCCGGACCGAACTGGCGCCGGGCACGTGGACGATCGCCCCGATTTTGCACAGCGAAGGGGCCAAGACGATCACGCTTTGCCCGCTTCCGGGCGTGGACCCGACGAAGGTTCCCACGGCGCTTTCGGATTGCCGCAAGAGCGCCCTGCTGTTGACGACCAAGTTCAACCAGGTTCGCGGGATTCACTTCACCGGCGGCGGGGCGGGCGTGGGCGGGGTGTGCAACCTGCTGGAGAACTGCGTGGTGGATTGGGGCGGCGGAAACGGCATCGGGTACGGCGGGCGGGACAACATCATCCGCAACAACAAGATTTACTGGTTCGGCCTGACAGGGTTCGGCGGCGGCGGCGGGATTCGCAACACGTTCGAGGGCAACACGATTTCCTATTGCTGCTGGCGGCTGTTCAGCGGAAGCTGGCATGGCGGAGCGATCAAGATCATCCCGACGGTCCTGGACTTCCGCATGCGCAACAACGAGATCTGCTACAACTGGGTGGCGGGGATCTGGTACGACACCAACGCCCAGGGCTGCGTCACCGAGGGGAACGTGGTGCATGACAACACCGGGTCGGCCTTGTTCGACGAGTTCTGCTTCGCCAACACCTGGCAGGACAACATCGCGTACAACAACGTCGGGCCTGGAATGTGCGTGGGCAATTCCAACGAAGACATCGTGCAGCGGAACATTCTGTTCAACAATACCGGCGGCATTTACCACCGCACGGACCACATCGGCGCGAAGAACCCTCCGGACGTTCGAAAGCAGCAGGAGGACGAGTGGCTGCCCAAGTTCGACGTGCGTCGGTACAACGGCCTGATCTCCTACGAGCGCGAGAAGCGTTTCCGCGACATGTCCGACCTGTATTGTTACGACTACGTCGGCGACAACAACATGCGCAACCAGATCCTGGAGAACGTCATTATCGAGCACAGTGGGTGCATCGGGCAGGCGATTCATTACGGCGTTCCGGGGCGGGTGATCCCCAAGGACGCCGAGAACACCTTCGACCGGAATTATTACTGGACCGACCTGCCCGGCCAAAAGATCATCGTCAACGGCCCCAAGACGGACGACCTCAAGGCCTGGCAGGAGTCTTCCGGCCAGGACAAGGACAGCCGCTTTATCGACCCGTGGGAAAACCGCGACCAGATGCCCGAGTGGTTCAAAAAGAAATTCAATTTCAAGAAGGACGAATTCCGACCCACCCAGGCGACCTGGGACAAGTACATGGCCACCAAGACGCGGCGGAGCATTTCGCAACTGGTCATGTTCAGCCGCCTGCTGCGGTCCAAGACCATCGAGGAGGCGAAGTTCAGCGATCCGGATATCAGCGGCCTGTATTTTGAATGCGAGGGCAAGCGTTGCCTGGCCTTGTGGTCGGCCAACCCGTCGGTGAAGTATTTCGCGCTTCCCGAGGGCTCGGAAGTGGTGCGGGAGAACAAGTTCCTCCAGCGAAAGCCGCTGGAGGTTCTGGGCGGCAAGGCCAGCGTGTACCTGACGGAGGTTCCGATGACGCTGCTGGGCGTGGACA
>CAZYDC010000579.1:0-3069 GCA_964646065.1 uncultured Planctomycetaceae bacterium
ATCCTTTCAGCCGCTTACCACCGCCACGATTATCTCGACCGCCAGCGGGCCGTCCTCGCCCGGCGCGGCCGCCGGAATTTGCAACGTCACGCGTTTCTCCCACACCGTCCCCGCCGGGCCGCAGACCCGTAGGCTGACCGGATACTCCCCCGCCGCCAGCACATCCTCGTTGGCCAGCACGGCATCGAGCTTGAACTTGCCGCCCGAATAACCGTGCAGCGGATTGACGAACAGGCACCAGCGCAACGGCGCCCAACCGTCGCAAAAACCCTCGGCCGTGCCGGGCTTCCACTCGCGCCAGAACGTCCACACGCCCTCGCCCACGTAGCCGTGATCCAACATTCCCGTCACGTTGAACCCGCAAATCCGCGGGTTCGAGCGGACCAGGTCGAACCCGATCATGCGCTGCCGCGTGTGCAGCCGCTCGCTGTCGCGAAGCATGTCCTCGGCGAACGAATAGACGCCGTCGAAACCCCACTTTTTCCAGTCCGCCTCGTACCGGCCGGCCATGTCGGTGAACAGCTTGACCTCGGCCAAGTCCTTTCGCGCGCCGACCTGCTCGTACCATCGCAGCGTGCGGATCGCGTTGGGGATGCTGCCGGCGCCGTACTCGGAAAGAAAGACCGGCTTGGTGTTTTGGCCCAGGGTTCGGAGCAACTCGCAAGTCTGATCCGTCACCGGCACGGAGGGATAGATATGTACGTCGCCGAGCTGTTCCATCATCGCCCCGGCGGCGGTGCTCATGGCGGCCGGGGCCTGCGAACTCTCGGCCGATTCGCTGCCCCATTGACACTCCCACCGGTCGCTGCCGGGATTGCTCAGCGAACCGATCTCCAGGTGGCCGTCCCATCGCGAACTGTTCAGCAGCACCAGGCGAGTCGGGTCCAGAGAGCGGACCAGCGACAGCGCCTTGACGGCCTGGCGGAACACCGGGCCGTCGGGCGTTTCGTTCAACAGCCCCCAGATCGTCACGCACGGATGGTTCCGGTCGCGCAGGACCATCTCGCGAACGCTCAGGTCGAACCGCCGCGGCATTTCCGGCGTGTCCAGCATCGGAGTCCAACTCGCCGCCGACTCCTGGTAGATCATCAGGCCGATCTCGTCGCAGAAATCCAGTTGCTCCGGCCGGGCCATGCCGCAAATGAACCGCACGGTGTTGTATCCGGCCGCCTTGGCCATCACGAAATCCCGACGCATCAGGTCCGGATCCTGAGGCACCGCCGTGGCGATGGGGAAATGATTCCCCGTGTGCGTGGACCGCAAGAGGATTCGCTTTCCGTTGAGGCGGAAATATCCCTTCTCCACTCGCAGCTCGCGAAAACCGCAACGGACGGTTCGCTCATGCTCACAGCCCAGGGCCTCGACGCCCCCTTTTGTTGTGGGTGGCGGCCATCCTTGGCCGCCACCTCCGGACGCGGCGGCCAAGGATGGCCGCCGCGCAGAAAGAGGGGATGGCCGCCGCGCACAGTCGAGGGCGTCGACGGTTAGCCGCACCTGCACGCGGTAAAGGAACGGATCGTCGAGGTTCCACAGACGATGCTGCGGCATTGTCAGGACCAATTCATGCACGCTGTCGCCGGGAGGAATCTCCACCTCGCGCTCGCGGACGTCTTGAATTTCCCCGCGATCGGCCGGCCCGGCCAGGACCTTCAGGCCACCCCGAACCGTCGCGGCCGACGCGTTGCGAAGCGTGACCTGCACGTCGATGCGGCCGCTCTTGGCATCCGGGTTTGCGAACACGTCCGCGATCCGCACGGCCGGCACGACCTTCAGCCGAACCGGGCCGATGATCCCGCTGTAACTTTGAATCCGGCCCGGCAGGCAATCCAGCGTCTTGCAGCGATGCGGAACCTGCTCCATCGTCATGCCGTCAATCGGCTCGCCGCCGGGCATCAGCACTCGCACAGCCAACAGGTTGTCAGCATCGGGTTTGACCGCTTCGGTGGCGTCCAGTTCAAAGGGCGTCTCGCCGCCTTCGTGCCCACCCACGGCCAGGCCGTTCACCCAAACCTCGGCCAGGTAATCGACCGCTTCGAAGTCCAGCAGGTATCTCTCGTTCGGCCCCGCCGCACGCGCAGGCCGGAACACGATCCAATACCAAGCCACGCCGAAGCGGCTCGGAAACACCTGCTGAACGATCCCCGGCACCGGCGCATCCTGGGCCGCTGCGGGAATCCCGTCGAACCACCGTTCGCCCCGCCCGACGTTCCGGGCATCCAACGCGAGCTTCCAGTTTCCACGGAGAGTTTGCACGTGTTCCTCTTTTCCGGCCAATTCCTTCGCGGCCTGACAAGCGATTGTGTGCGGCGATTCTAACCATGTTTCATCGCTCGCGGAAGAGCATACGCACACAGCCGCCTGAAATAGGGTTGCCGACAAGCCCATGCCCGGTAAAATCGTCAGCGTCGTCGGCGACGGCTGTGGCGAAAGGTTCTTCTTGAAAATGTCGGCTGGAACATTCTTTCCTTTCGTCATTTTCGACAACAGGATCGCGATGGAGAATGACGGACAGGACTAAACAAAACGTCTCGGCGTCCAAGACGGAAGACCGGCCGGGCAAGCCAAAGCATCCGCCGGTCTCGGCGCCCCGGAGCGATCGGCGAAACGTGCTGGTCGCGGCCATGCTGGTGGTCCTGTTGGGCGGAGTTGCCTATTACAATAGTTGCGACGGCCAGTTCATGCTCGATGACGGCAGCGCCATTGTCGACAATCAGACAATCCGCCATCTGTGGCCGCTGGGGCCGGTGCTCTCACCCTCCGCCCAAAAGGGCCAGACCTCCGGCGGCAGGCCGCTGCTGAACCTGTCGTTCGCCGTCAACTACGCGTTGGGCGGCGCGAGCGTCCGGGGGTATCACATGGTCAACATGGCCGTCCACCTGTTGGCGGCCCTGACGCTCTTGGGGATTGTTCGACGGACGCTGCTGTTGCCGCCCCTTCGCGAGCGGTTCGGTTCGGCGGCCCTGGGCCTGGCGGCGGCCGTGGCGATGCTTTGGGCCGTGCATCCCATGCAGACCGAATCGGTTTCCTACGTCTCGCAGCGGGCCGAATCGATGATGGGACTGTTCTACC
>CAZYDC010000580.1:0-2638 GCA_964646065.1 uncultured Planctomycetaceae bacterium
AAGAACTTCTCAGCAACAACATCGCCGCCTAGTTCACGGCGTTGCATGGCACCCGTCAAACGATGAGCGACGGAGCATTAGTACAGCCCTGTCGTCTCGTCGAAACCGAACATGAGGTTCATGTTTTGAACGATTTGTCCGGCGGCGCCTTTGACCATGTTGTCCAAGGCGGCGATGAGGATGACTCGGCCTTTGGCGGCGATGGCGGCGATGTCGCAAAAATTCGTGTACGTGACGTATTTGGTCGCCGGCAGCGGTTCGCCATTTTCCGGGTTGCGCACGCGGACGAAGGGTTTGCCGGCGTAGGCTTTTCGCAGCACGTCGGTAAGTTCGGCGCTGGTCACGTCGCGCGTCGGCTGGGCGTAGATGGTCGAGAGAATGCCGCGGTCCATCGGGGCCAGGTGCGGCTGGAAGAGCACGTCCACGTCCAGGCCGCTGAGGGCCTTGAGATTCGCCTCGATCTCGGGGGTATGGCGATGATTGCCGACGCCGTAGGCCTCGAAGTTTTCGTTCCGCTCGGGGAAGTGGAATTTCAGCGCGGGCGACCGCCCGGCCCCGGAAATGCCGCTGGCGGAATTGCAGATGATGCTCTTGGGGTGGATCAACCCGGCCTGGAGGATCGGCGCCAAGGGCAGCGTGGCGCTGGTGGGGTAGCAGCCGGGATTGGCGACCAGTCCGGCCGTGCGAATTTTGTCGGCGAAGTATTCCGGCAGGCCGTAGACGGCCTCGGCCAAGCCGGCGGGGTCGGTGTGCGGGCAGTACCATTTTTCATAGAGGGCGCGGTCGGCCAGTCGGTAGTCGGCCGAGCAGTCGATGCATCGGATTCCCTTGGCGCGGAGCTGGGGCACGTAGGTCATGGCCACCTTGTGCGGAGCGCACAGGATGGCCAGGTCGGGGTTCAGGGCGGCGACCTTGGCGATGTCGAACGCGTACTGGCTGAACGGGACCAGTCCGGCCAGCGAGGGGTGAAGGTCCGCTACCGGCCCCTTGTCCGCCGATCCGAACACGCCCACAAGTTCGGCCTGGCCGTGGCGGGCCAGCAGTCGCATGACCTCGAGGCCGGCGTATCCGCTGCAACCGATCAGGACGACGCGAATCTTTTTTGCAGCCGTAACCATGTTTTTTTATTCCTTCAGTAGCATGGGCGTCTCGCCCATGAGTCTCACGGGCATCTTGCCCGTGGTTTGCTTCTTCTTTAGCTTCTTTTTTTGCTTTTTCTTTTGCTTCTTCCTTGGCACAAAACAACGACAACAGATACAGCAAAGACACGGGCAAGATGCCCGTGATACTCATGGGCAAGATGCCCATGCTACGTAAGAAACAGCAAAGACATGGGCAGGATGCCCATGCTACGTAAGAAAACGGCCCCGGCGTCCGAGGGCGCCGAGGCCGGATTTCCATTTCTTTGCTTGCGATTAACGTTTGGAGAACTGGAACCGCTTGCGGGCGCCCTTCTGCCCGTACTTTTTGCGTTCCTTCATCCTGGCGTCGCGGGTCATAAGACCCTGGTCGCGGAGGGCCAGTTCGATCTCCGGCAAGGCCTTGCACAGGGCTCGCGCCAAACCGAGCGTCAGCGCGCCGGCCTGTCCGGCGAATCCGCCGCCGTTGACGTTGGCGAAGATGTCCCAGGCCTTGACCATGTTGACGGTCGTCAAGGGCGAGAGAATCGCGCGGCGGTCCTTGTCTTCGGTAAAGAACTTTTCGTACGGCCTCTCGTTGACGGTGAACACGCCGGTGCCGGGGCGAATCCGAACGCGGGCGATCGCCTTCTTGCGCCGCCCGGTGCCCCAGACATACTTCACGCCTTCGGGCAGCGGGGGGGCGACGCGGGGCGGCGCCTCCTTCGGAGCCTCGGCGGCGGGCAGCTCGGTCTTGGGGGGTTCGGTCGGCTGCCCCAGCGTGACCGCCGGGAGCGGCTGGGCCTGTACGTTTTCCTGCTCTTGGGCCATGAATCTTTCCTCTTACAGATCGAGTTTCTCGGGTGCTTGTGCCTGATGCGGGTGTTCATTGCCCGCGTAAACTTTCAGTTTGGTAATCATCGCCATGCCCATCTTGCTCTTGGGCAGCATTCGGCGGACGGCCTCGTAGATCACCTTCTCGGGTTGATCGGCCATCATGGTCTCGTGCGTGATTGCGCGGCGGCCGCCGGGGTACTTGGTGTAGTGCTCGAACAGCCGCTGCTTGGGCTTGTTCCCGCCGGTCACCTTCATCTTGCTGGCGTTGATGACGATGACAAAGTCGCCGGTATCCACGTTCGGGGTGTAGGTGGGGCGGTGCTTGCCCATCAGGATCACCGCGATCCGGACGGCCGCCCGGCCGACAACCTGTCCCTGGACGTCGGCGAGATACCACTTGCTGGCGATCTCGCCCTTCTTGGCCATGTACGTTTTCGTTATCATGTTCACTGTCAAACTCCGTGCTTCTGACTCATAAAGAGCCCAGCATTATGACATTCGCGGCCGGGATGTCAAGCAACAATTTTTACCGAATTCACAGAAAAACAATCATCGTCAGAAATTATAGTCGACAAGCGGTTCTTCTGTCGCCGTTTTTTTTGGTGACAGTTATCCGATTTCCCCGGCATTTCTCGCAATAGATCGCCAAGACTCCCCCAGGCGAGCGATCGTTCGAGGCCGCT
>CAZYDC010000580.1:2648-3058 GCA_964646065.1 uncultured Planctomycetaceae bacterium
GTCTTTTGAAAAATAAATTGTGGTGCGGCCATTGCGAAGGTCCCGCCGGTTGAAAAGATTTCGGGGCCCCCGCTGAATCTGTTAGTCGCTGAGGTAGCGGAGAAACTGAGAAAAGCAAAGAGGTTTGAAGGAAACAGATAAAACTCTTCATCCTGCTAATTTATTCGGTCTTTGCTTTTCTCAGTTTCTCTGCTCCCTCAGCGACTAACCTGTCTTCATTATTTTCAGAGCGTCACCGCGGGGCCGGCCGGGATACCCAACGCAGGCGGTGATTCGACCTCCGCGCCGCCGCATGAGGTTCCAAAGACCCGAATAGTCATCCCGCAGACGATTGTGGAAAATCGATCTGAAAACAGGTTCTCCTCCAATTTAAGTGGTGAAAAATCGAAGGTCTTGTAACAGAACAAACG
>CAZYDC010000581.1:0-2993 GCA_964646065.1 uncultured Planctomycetaceae bacterium
CGCAAGAAAAACTTCAACAATACGCGAAATGAGGTGATCGAAAATAATAACATACCGCAAATACAGGTCTTATGGTTTCTGGTGTGTCGAAAAACGGGTTCCAGTGGCTTCCCGACGGGTTCCAGTGAGCCGCCTGTGCGTTCTAATGAGCCGCCTGCCCGTTCGGGTGGCTTCCCAGCAGGTTCCCATAGGTTCCGAATGAACGTTTATAGCGTGTTCGCAAGGGTATTTTTGAAGAAACGCCCCACGGTTTCACTACAAAACAAGCGAAAAACGCCCTTTCGGACACACTACGAACGGGACTGCGAACGACCCGAGCGTCGAATGGATTTGCCAAGGCGACGGGGAATTGAGATACTATCGGGTTGGAGTTTTTTGTTGCGAAGGAGTTGGCGATGTCGGACAAGCAGGTTCGCGTGACATTTGAGCCCAGCGGCCGCACGGTGACGGTGTTGCCGGGGACCAAGGTGGTCGAGGCGGCGGCGCTGGCGGGGCTGACCGTCGATACGCCTTGCGGCGGGCAAGGCGTGTGCGGCAAGTGCCTGGTGAAGTTCGTTCACGGGGCGGGAAAGCCCACGGCCGCCGACGTCGAACGACTCGGCGAGGGCGAACTGGCCCAGGGCTGGCGGCTGGCCTGCCAGGCGACCGTCGGGGCCGCCACCGTGATTCACGTGCCCGAGACCTCGCTGTTCGGCGGTCATCACCAGATATTGGCCGAGCGGCAGAAGACGGCCGCGACGGATGTCATGCCCTCGGTGCGGAAGGTTTACGTGGAACTGCCGACGCCGACGCTGCACAGCAACGACCCCGACGTGACGCGGCTCGAACGCAAGCTGGGCAAGATCAAGGTGGACCTGGACCTGCTCAAGATGCTCCCGCATCGCCTGCGGGAAGGCAAATTCGCGGGCACCGCCGTAATGACGGACCACCACCTGATCGACTTTGAGCCGGGCGACACGACCGGGCGCTGCCACGGCATGGCGTTCGACATCGGCACCACGACCATTGTGGGATCGCTGCTGGATTTGACGGACGGCAGAGAGGTCGGCCTGGCCTCGGGGATCAACCCGCAGGTGAGCTTCGGCGACGACGTGCTGTCGCGGATACAACACAGCGCCAGTTGCGACGCCTGCCTGGGCGAGTTGCGGCGGAGCGTGCTGGGGGCGATCGTGGAGATCATCGCGGCCGCGTGCATGGAGGCGGCCATTTCGCCTCGCGACATTTACGAGATCACGTTCGCGGGCAACACGACGATGCAGCACCTGCTGTGCGGGATCGACCCCAGCCAATTGGGGCAGGTGCCGTTCACACCGGTGTTCGGCGACGGCCTGCTGCTGGCGGCGGCGCAGTTGGAGGTGCCGATTCATCCGCGAGCGGCGGCGTACGTTTTCCCGGTGATCGGCGGATTTGTCGGCGGGGACACGGTGGCGGGAATCCTGGCGACCAACCTGCCGGAGCTGGAGGGGCCGGTGCTGATGGTGGACATCGGCACCAACGGCGAGATCGTGCTGGCCCACCAGGGCAAGCTGTGGGCGGCCTCGACGGCGGCCGGGCCGGCGTTCGAGGGGGCGCGGATTTCCTGCGGAATGCGGGCCACGACCGGCGCCATCGAAAAGGTGCTGCTGGACGGGCAGGCGCACCTGGGCGTTATCGGAAATACAAGGCCCACAGGGCTTTGCGGCAGCGGATTGATCGACCTGGCCGCCGAACTGCTCCGCCAGGGCGTGGTATCGCCCGAGGGGCGGCTGCTGGAGAAGGACGAGCTGCCCGCCTCGCTGGCGGCGCCGCTGCGCGAGCGGGTGGTCGCTCGCGGCGACGGTTCGCCGGAGTTCCTGCTGGCGGACAAGGACTCGCACGGCCAGGGCGCCCGGCTGTCGCTGACGCAGCGCGACGTGCGCGAACTGCAACTGGCGACCGGGGCGATTCGGGCGGGCATCAAGATCGTCTGCAAGCAGGCCGGGTTCAAGACCTCCGACCTCCAGCGCGTGCTGATCGCCGGCGGGTTCGGCAGTTTCATCCGGCGGTCCAACGCACAGCGCATCGGCCTCTTGCCCACCGACGTGCATCACGAGCGGATCGCGTACGTGGGCAACGCCTCGCTGAACGGGGCCAAGTGGGCGCTCTTATCGACGCAGGCCCGCAAGCGCGGCGAGGAATTCGCCCGCCGCGCGATGCACGTGGAACTCTCGCAGGACGCGGATTTCCAGATGGAGTTCGCCGAGGCCATGATCTTCCCCGAAGCGTAGGAAACAGCGAACCGAAGAACATTCGAACAACCGAACCGCAGAACCGCAGAAGTAAAGATGGGTGTACCTGGTCGCTTGCCGTTTAGCGTCCGCTTCTTGTTTTTCCCGGAACAACAACAGACGCTAAGCACCAAGTGGAACAATTTGGAAGGCTCTTCACTTCGACATTCTGCTGTTCGGTTGTTCGAATGTTCCGCGGTTCGTTGTCTCCTATTTGCCCGCCGCCGCATGTCTATCGTAGGTTTCCCCTGACAAGTGCGCTGTGCGCGTGTCGGAGTAGTCGCTGCCCCAGAGGTGGCCGTAATGCGTGTTTTACGCCATGAATCTGAGGCCACGATGAAGAACCTTCAAAATCCGTCCACGCTGGAAAACCTCGAGAGCCGCCTGCTGATGAGTTCCGTGACGCCCTGGCAGGTCTGGGCCATTCCACTGATGGACGATTACGGCAACACCAACGCCACGGCCCAGACGCTGGTGATGAACCAGAACGCCGTCACCGTCAACGGCATGGTCAATTACTCCGGCGACATTGACATGTTCAGGATCCAGCCGAGCGTCAGCGGCAGCCTGACCCTCACGCTGGTGCCGACCGGCACATTCGCGCTGGCCGGCACGCTGGCGCTGGGCAACGCGACCACGGCCTCGCTGGTCAGCAGCCAGGGAACCGCCGGCCACAGCGTGACCGAAACGTTCACGGTCACCAGCGGACAGGTGTATTACATCCGGGTCGGCGGAGTTTCGAGCAGC
>CAZYDC010000582.1:0-2954 GCA_964646065.1 uncultured Planctomycetaceae bacterium
CCGCCGACGTGCCCGACGACTTCCTGATCCTGCTGGACGGCAAGCCGATCCTCACCTGGCTCCAGGACACGCCGCCCAAGGATGAAAAAGTCAACTGGGCCGCCTATCGCAAATCCGACCGCACGCTGTGGTTCAACGCCAACGGCAAAAACCCCGGCCTGCTGGGGCGGATGGAATATGGCCGGCGGCCTTCGATCATGAGCATCCAGCCGCCCGCCAATTGGTGGGTCGTCCGCAAATTCGAGTTCAGTTGGACCAGCCGCGGCGTCGAACTGTGCGGCGAGAACTGCGTGGTCGAAGACTGCTTCCTGACGCACTGCTACCGCGCGAGCATGTGCTGCCACGGCAGGACCAACATCATCCGGCGATGCAACTTCTACCGCTGCGGCGGCGCGGTCGAGGCCTCCGGTTCGGGCGTCGGACACATCCTGGAGGACAACCTCATCGTCGAGTGCGGGCTGGCGGCAGAGGACGACGTGATCGCGATGGACCACCCCTGCAGCCCCGAGGGCTACGGGCCCACGTGCTTCAAGGGCGACATGCTCTGCCAGACGTTCATCCACAACATCGTGTCGGACACGTTCGGCGGCGCCGGCTGGTACTCCGACTGTGCGGGCGTCCAGAGCAGCCGCGTGATCGGAAACGCCTTCTGGGACAACCCCGGCGGAGGCATCTACAACGAGGCCATGGTCAACGACTCGGTCGCGCAGGCCAACGTGTTCTATCGCAACGGCATCGGCAGCTCGTGCTCGACGCGATGGAACGTCATCGACAACCTGTTCTTCGAGGGCGGGGTCTTCTGGAACCTCATGGACATCAACCCGCTTCGCGACGGGTACATGCTGCTTCGCCGCAACGCGTTCATCAACCCGCCGCAGGGCGGGTACCTGGGCGGATACACGTGCGACTGGGCCCAGTACGCCCGCCCGGAAGTGTTCAGCAACTGCATCGCCGACCGCGACCGCATCTGGCTGGCCAAGGACGGCGTGCTCGTCAACGACGGCGGCGTCAAGAAGTACAAAACGCTCGATGAAGTCCGGAACCAGTTCGACTGGGAACGCCACGGCGAGCTCAAGCCGTACGATAAGGACGCGGACACCGTCGAGTCGGTCGCCAAGGCGATGGGCGGCAGCGTGGTGACGTTCCGCATTCCCTGGGGCAAGCACAGCGGCGACGCCCGCCCGATGCTCTCCAATTCCGGCATCGACAACCACTGGCCCGGCGCCGTGCTTTCCACCGACACCAGCACCGTGCCCTGCTACTTCTGGCGCGTGGCCGACGGCAACTACGTGCCGCCGGATTCGCGGGGCAGGCTCACCGATCACAATTACTGGCTGAGCCCCGGCGGCGGAAAGGACGGCCCGCTCACCGCCGGCTGCCGATGGTACTGCGACGCCGACGCCAAGTTCCCGCCCGACCAGGAAGAAAAAACCCCCGTCCACAAGGGCCACCTTCAGGACTGGAACGTCAAGATGTGCTACACCGAAGGCAACGCCTGGCTGGTGATGGAAGGCGTCGAACCTGACAAAATGCTACCGCAAGGCATGGGCTACTGGACGCCGCTGCTCGGCGCCGCGCCGGGCGCGAAGATCACCGTCTCGCTCAAAATGCGGGGCAAGGACCTGGTCTCCAGCGACAAGGGCTCCCCGGCCGTGTGGTTGCAATTCACCAACGAGACCGGCCAGAATCGCCGCCGGGTTTTCCTGGTCGGCAAGCCCGCCAACCCTTCCTCGGAGTCGATGGCGGGCAAGGACGACGCCAGCCAGATGCAGCACGGCGAACTCACCAGCGGAAGTTACGATTGGAAGGAGATCCGGCAGACGATCACCGCCCCCGCCGGCGCGGTGCGCATGGCCTTGTTCGTGGGCCTGCTGCCCTGCAAGGGCCAGGTGAATTTCGACGACATCGATATCACCACGGCCAGCGAGAAACAGGCCGTCGCCGCCGACATCCTGCTTCCCCGCACGCCGCTTGCGAGAATCAAGGACCGGGTGCTGATCGACATCAGCAAGCAGGCCAATCGCAGGCTTTCGGACGAGACCGAGAATGACGGCAAGGGCGGCTGGTCGGACCAGGGCCCCGCCGCCGACATGCGGAACCTCCAGACGGGCGACAGGCCGCTGGGCGGAGTGATGTTCCGCCTGCTGCCCGACAGCGCCAACGCCGTGGTCGTGCTCAAGAGTTCCAACCGCACCAAGGGCGACCTGCCCGACAAGGTCACGATCCCCGTGGGCAAGCAGCTCGACGTCCTGTTCTTCCTGCACTCCTCCGCCTGGACGCCCATCGGCGGCGACGAGGCCTTCCATTACGTCATCCATTACGCCGACGGAAAAGACGTGAGCCTCATGGTCACAGGCAACAACATCAAGGACTGGATCGCCGACGGCGTGGCCAGGTTCCCGCTCGAAGAAGGCACGGTCACTACGGTGGCCGCGACGGTCAAGAACACCCAGTTCGGCCAAGGCAGCATCTATCGCATGGAATGGAGCGCGCCCATGGACCGCCGAGGCGTCGAGATCAAGAGCATCGATTTCGTCGGCGGCGGCAAGTGCGTGCCCATCCTGCTGGCAATCACCGGCGTGACGATCTGGAACTGACGGAAACAGCGAACCGCAGAACCGCAGAACAATCGAACCGCAGAAGGCAGAAGTGAAGAGCTGGGATTCCAACTCTGCACTTCGTTATTCTGCGGTTCGATTGTTCTGCGGTTCTGCGGTTCGCCTTGTCTTTACCGACCGGCATCCCAACGCGAATCGTTGGTCCTCGGCCTTATTTCTGGCTCAATAACTTCTCCACTCGCGCCTTGGACTCGAGGGTCGGCGGCTGGTTCCATTCCAACTCCAGCGACTTCTTGTATTCGGCCAATGCGTCGGCGAGTTTGCCCTTGGCCTCCAGGTATTTGCCCAGCACGTTGTGGGCCTGGTAGTTGGTGGGCATCGCGGTGAACCATCGCT
>CAZYDC010000583.1:0-2944 GCA_964646065.1 uncultured Planctomycetaceae bacterium
CGTTTTCATCGTGGACGATCATTGCGTCGCTGGTGGCGTTGAAAACCTGTCGGTAGTTCTGTTCGCTCTGCCGCAAGGCCTCCTCCGCCCGCTTGCGCTCGGTGATGTTGCGGGCAAAACCGCAACTGTATTCCTTGCCGCCGAATTGCACGTAGGTCAATGTTACTTCGACCGGAAACTCGCTGCCGTCCTTCCTTCGATGCACGGACTCGCGGGCAAACCTCCCTTCGCGCCGGAGTTGCTCCCAGATCTCCCCCAGCACTTTCTCTGTCGCCCGGGGATTCACATAGCTCAACGGCTTGCCGAGCAATTCCTCTCGCTGGAAGCCCAGCGCCTGGCAGCCGGCGTCATTGACGTAAACGAACTTGTTGTCGCTGTCGAACCAGAACGCGCCGTCAAAATGCACGTCGATGGAATGTTTCAACAGTGCGATCCGCTCTTCCGCCCGCCTGCGATCGGTGATGTCTCGGGTGACTCCCACTACCTGGGTCGGTTCCCCGCTCGCGTCGGCCACCAGGGTGGTCACGATCTCCGCGTGGCCGATCGAGCCGTCCTTTCGTATCTGGTCAACCTCCTTCCTCCACACCCTGCCCCGCGAATCGCCAGCGCGGAACGCATCCATTTGCACCGGGAGGGCAGTGCTGACCATCGCCCAGGATTCCGGTGTCAGAACCTCCTGCGCCGTCTGCTGCAGGGCCTCCTCTGGGCTGAAGCCTCGCTGCTTCCGGACGGAGGGGCTGACATAGGTGAACCGCATGGTGGACAAATCGAGCGTCCAGATGACGTCGTCGGCATTCTCGGAAATCAGCCGATACCGGGCCGACAGTTCCGCAAAGGATTTCCGCAAGGCCTCTTCGGACAGGTTATCCGGATCGCCGTTCCGGGAGGGAGGATGCGCATTGGCGGGGGGTTCGCGTGTGGGACCAGAATCTATCGCCATGGCGTCATCTCATTGGGCTGCCGATTTGAACTGAGGCTTTCGCTGTCGATCAGCCCACGGCCAGTCTATCCGCAATACAGGAAAACGCCAAGGTGCATTTTCATCATTTTCACTATCTTCAGCATCAACCGCTGCCGGAGCCGTCCGGCATTCCGATCACCTCTGAGGTTCGACCGCGGCGGTCAGGCCCAGCAAGGCCAGGAAGGCCTGCTGCGTGACGGGTTGGGCCGCGTTGGTGAGAACGACTTGCCGGATCGTTTTCTTGGGGTGCGGATTGATCCAGAGGGTCTGGTAGACGCGGACGGCCGGGAACTCATGGGTCGTACCCTCCCAGGCGACGGTCGTAAGCGTGCCCTCTTCGCCGGGGAATTGGCCGTCGCCGGTGTTCCAGTCGGCGGTATTGGTGCGGTCCAGCACGATAATCTCGGCGCTGCCGTCGGTGTATTCGATCCGGCGCTCGCCCATGACGTAGTCCCTGGCCCATCCGGCGCCGTGCAGGAACAGCAGCCCGGTGACGTTCTTCTTGTTGACGGGGATGGCTATCGAGGTTGGATAGTCGGCCAGCCCTTTGACCCAGTTGGGATTCGCGCGTAGGACGACGGCGTTATTCCTGGCCGTGGCGACGACAAACGGCACTCCGGCCAGCGCGACGGGTCCGGTGGGGAAGGACCGCAGGTCGCCGGTGGACCCGAAGCCCGACCAGCCTTCGCCGCCCTCGTCGGCCAGGCTGCGATTCGCGACCGCCGACAGGTCGATCGGTTCGTACATCACGCCGGCGGGCAGCGCGGGCGTGGGCGTAACGCGAGGGCGGTTGCCCATTTCACGCGACTGTTCCAGTCCGCTGGGCACCGGCCCGCTGAAAATCGTGTACCGCTGGAAGCGCGCCGGGCCGTCGGTCCATTCGTGTTCGCGGCCGCCGTAGAATCCGCTGACGCATTGCCCCAGGAACATGTGATGCAACTCGACAAACGCCGGCAGCGGCCGGGGCGACGTGGCGAAACTCCGCAAGAGCGCCGCCAGCTCGCGCATCTTCTTCCGCGTCGCCTGGAGCCGCCGCAGGCTGGCCAGTTCCAGCCCCAGCACGCGATGGGCCGCCCGCACATACCGCTCGATCGGCGCGAAGTCGCGCTGGTGGCCGAGCAGCACACCCGCGGCCTTTTCAAGCAATTGCGAAAACTTTCGCGGATTCTCAAACTGCGCCTTGGCCGCCTGGTCATACGATCGGTACAACGCCTCGGTCATGTCCAGCCGCTTGAGCAGGTGCTCGTGCATGAGCAGCGGCCCCTCGTGCAGCGGCAGGGCGACGTCGCGGCTGCCGGCTGTCTGCCGGCGGACCTTGGTCCACAATTCGCGCGCCTGCCGGATGCCGCGGCGGTATCGGGCCAGCGCCGAGCCTTTGAGGCTCGGCCCGTAGTGAAGCCAGAATTCCAGCACGTTGTCGGACTGGTAGAGGCATCGCCGCACGCAGGCTCCATTGAGCGGGGCCAGCGGGCCCAGCACCGGCCCCAGCAGGTCGCCCAGCACGTGCCAGTATTTTGTGATCGCGTCGGTCTTCAAACCGTAGCGGTGCAGCGAATAGGCGCGCTCGAATGGCTCCTGCGGAAGGTCGGGCGCCAGGCATTGGCCTTCCGGCCCGGACCACAAGGCGGTAGCGCCGGTGGCGAAAAGATAGTTGCCGTGTTCCTCGTGCAGGCCGGCGTAGTTTTCCCATCCGGTGGTCAATCCGCCCATCGCCCCGGCCCGGATCGCGTCGCCATAGAGCAGCCGCTGGTTGGCCGACTGGGCCGGCCAGAGCGACGCGACCGCGTAAATGGCCGAGGTCGAGCACGCGACGGTCTGGAAACCCTCCTTCACGAAGTATTCCAGGGTCTGCGGCGAGCCGCCTTCGTAATGCCAATCGTAGATGATCGCGTCCTGACGCAGTTGGTCGAACAACGCCTTGTGCGCCGCGGAAGTGGTCGAGCGATGCTTGATGAGCACGTCGCCCCACATACCGATCCGCCG
>CAZYDC010000584.1:0-2932 GCA_964646065.1 uncultured Planctomycetaceae bacterium
GCTTGAACGAGTAATAAATGTCCCCGATGTCCTTGCCCTGCCCGGGTTTTTCCGTCCTGCCGCCCAACACGCCGCCGCCAAAGGGCGAAGCCGACGGTTTGAAATTCTCGCCCACCAGCGTGTCGATGTCGGACTTCGGGTCGTACGTCCAACCGTCCTTGGGGCTCATGCTGACCATCTGCGACTTTTTGACCTGCGGCCCGTAATGCAGGCGGATGGTCGCCTTTCCGATGTTGCCCTGCCAGGCGGCGCCGGTTCGCAGCACGTATCCGCTGGTGCGAACCGCGATTTTGTCGGAGACATCCTGCGGCAGTTTCATCAGCGGGCCAAACGAGCCCGTGGGCTCTTTGTCCACGGCCACCCAGTACGTCACCTTGACCGAATGATCCTGGCCCTTGTCGAACGTCATCGGCCAGCACATCCAGAACTTGAAGACGGTCTTGTGCGGGCCGCTGGAAAGCTGCTCCTTCTTGACCTCGGCCAGTTGTTTCTTGCCGTCGATGGTGACCGCGAAATCCTGGAGCGGCTCGCCAAACCAACTGGGGAACCCGACCTCCAGCGTGGCGGGCTTGTCGGCGGTGTTCTTGAGCGTGAACACAGCCGTCACCGCGTTGCGGTCTGCCGAGGGCGTCAGGTCCACGACCTCGTCGGCCATGGTGACGGCGAAGTCCTTGTCCTTGGCCTCCTTGACCGTCAGGGTCGCCCCGCCGGTAATCAGCGGCTCTGGCGCGATGTCCGCCCACGCCGCCCCGCCGCACAACACTACGCACATCGTAACCATCATCGTCCGCTTCATAATTCGTTTCCTTTCGTTAACTTTCGTTAGCTTTCTTCTTCTCTCTTCTTCGCCGTTTCTTCGCCGTTTGAATTCTCATCTCTGCGTCCTCTGCGTCCTCTGCGGTGAATCTTCTTTCGCCCTCAATTCCCTGGCGACGTCATTCCAGATTTTCGCCTCGGCCTGGCCGCCCTCGAAGGCGATCGCCAAACCGCCCCGGCGACCGGTGGACATCTTTCTGCCGCCGATCTGGACGCCGCGGAATTCCAGGTCGCCTCCGCCGGCGGGGCTGACGAACACGCTGAGCGTTTGGTCGCCGCGGCGATAGATCAACTGCACCCGCGATTCCGATATCGGCCTGCCGCGCTCGAACTCCCAGCCGCCCGGCAGTTGCTGCGGAATGCGGAATGCGAACGCGAACTGCCGGACGAAGGCGTCCAGTTCCGGCGGTTGCGAATCGCCCGGCGGCCCGCCGTCCGAGTCTGCGGGCCTGCCGATCATGTTCCCCGGCGCCGGTGCGCCCCCGACCGCACCCTCGCTCCCGAAACCTTTGCCCTGCGTGTCAAATTCCATCCGGGCGGACTGGTCCGCCGGCGCCACCGGCGCCGTCTTGCCTGCCCAGGCCAAGTCCGCCGCCAACCTGTTTGAGTCGCCCCAGGACCCCCTGCTCAACAAACCGACGGCGAGCCCGACAACGATAACCGCCGCCGCGGCGGCAACCGACCCTTTGCTCGCGAATCGACGAATAAGGGTGGCATGGCGACGTTGTTTGTCGCCATGTCCTGCGTTCGCGGACACCGCATGGCGACAAACAACGTCGCCATGCCACCCAGAATCTCTGCTCGCATCGGGCGCGATCACCGGCGCGGGCATCGACTCGTGGCTTTTTCGCCACGCCCGCAGCGCTGCCGCCGTCTGCGCCATCTGCTCCATCGCCGCCCGCACGGCCGCGTCGGCGACCGGCGATTCCGCCGCGGACTCGTCCTGTTCCAGCAGCAACCTTGCGGCCTCGATTTCCACATCGCGTTCACTCATGGCCGCCTCCGTGAAATTCGCGGTTGAGCATGGCCATGCCCTGCTGCACCCGCAGCGCGACGGTCGAGCGGGGCACATGCAGCCGCTCGGCGATTTCGCTCAGCGATAGTTCCTCCGCGAATTTCAGGTAGACCATCTCGCGAAGTTCCGCCGGCAGCAGGGCCAGGCAGCGGGTCATGTGGTCCACCGAGTCGCGGCGGTCGGCCTGGGCGGCAGGGTCGGTCTGGTTCGCCTCCGCGGCGCGTGCGGCCTGGTCGCCGGCCGCCTGCTCGCGTGCGACTCGCCGCCGCCGATCCCGCCGCAGGTCCAGGGCCTCGTTGCGGCAGACGGTGAAAAGCCATCGCTCGGCGTGGTCCGAGGCGGCAGGCCCGCTTCGCAGGTACTTCACGAAGGTTTCCTGAAGCGCGTCCTCGGCGTCATGTACGTTTCCAAGCAGCATGTGCAAATAGGCCCTCAGCCTCGCCGCATGGGCGAGCAAAAACCGCTGTGCGTCCACAAAGTTCGCCGGTTCCATGTCCTACTAGTGTAATAACGCCGCCGGGGAAGAAACGTCCAAAAATCGTGGGGCGTGGAGCGTAGGGCGTAACGGCGAAGAAACGGCAAACCGCAGAACATT
Organism: uncultured Planctomycetaceae bacterium; assembly: GCA_964646065.1. GTDB lineage: Bacteria > Planctomycetota > Phycisphaerae > SM23-33 > SM23-33 > CAZYDC01. The sequence goes on from CAZYDC010000584.1 coordinate 2,427, forward strand.
CGAATGTTCTGCGGTTCGCCGTTTCTTCGTTGTTGCTGTTTCTTCGCCACGCCGTTCGCCGCAGCACCGTCAGGCCGAGGTAAATCATCACGGCCAATTCCTGTGGCACCCCCAAGTCCGCTTGGGGGTGTCTTGGGTGCGGTGTGCCTCCCCACCCCCAAGCGGACTTGGGGGTGCCACAAGCAGCGTCAGACTGAAATAAATCATCACGGCGCTGGCCAGGATCAGCGGCGGCAACCACGGGACCAGGTCGATGGAAAAATGCCGCGTCAGCTTCGGGGCCTCCGCGCCGATCAGCAGCGCCGCCGACGCCAGGCCGAACGTCAGGCCGGGATGGCGCGGCATGGCGAGGTAAATCCCCGTCAGCGTCAGGGCCATCGTCAGCTGGATCAGGAGCGTGTCGATCATAAGGAAGGCGGGGCTGCGCGGAGCGAACCAGGCCCCGAGCGATTCCAACGATATGCCCGCGCCGGCGCCGGCCCAGACCAGCGGCGCCGCCAAGAGCA
>CAZYDC010000585.1:0-2916 GCA_964646065.1 uncultured Planctomycetaceae bacterium
ATCCAACACCTCCTTGCCCAGGCTTGCCTGGCGCACAGCGACAAGATTTCCTGGCGCGTGGAAAACTCAAGAGAATTGCGACACAGTCATTCATGTCCGTCCAACGGACGCCCTAAACCATGAAAATGCGATGTTAGTCGCTGAGGAAGCTGAGGGAAGAGAAGATAAAGAGATATGGATTTCTTTCTGTATTCTTACCTTCATTCCTATTCTTTGCTTTTCTCAGCTTCCTCAGCAACCTCAGCGACTAACCCGTCTTCATTTTCAGAGTAGAGACCCAGAGATCACGGAGAAAGAAGAATTGATCTCATTCTCTATTGCCCCGGCCTGGTGAGTTTCTCCAGTCCTTTGATGACATGGCCTTGAAGATCGACGTTTCCCCACCCGACCGCCGACCCGCCGATCTCGCAACACATGTCAGGGTCGCAGGTGTTATCCGTGATGATCACATTCATGCCCGGTTTGCCCAGGACGCCGATGGCCCGCCGCCCGTGGCCTTTGCCGTCGTGGGTCCGAATGACGTTGTTGTGGATCTTGACGTTGTCCAGAACCCTCTGCTGCGCCTGAATGCCTCCAAACGGGCAATCGTCCAGCACCTCGACGAGGTTGTCGTAGATAAACAGGCCGTCCATTTTTTTCCAGACGACGTCCACCGGTTTGCCGTTGATGACCACCCAGCGAGGCTTGGGGGGGTTGGCGGGATCGGTCACCTGATTGTCGGGAGCGTCCACGTTGACCAGGATGCCCACCTTGTGGCACCGCATGAACGTGTTGCACCGGAACGTGACGTTGTGGTTGCTCAGCGAGTCGATGTTGGTGCCCGCGTCCACATTGTCGCAGAAGTTATTCTCGAAGGTCGCGTCCTGGAGCGCCCAGCCGCCGATTCCGATGGAATGCACGTCGTCGCTATCGTTGCCCCGAACCGTGCAGTTGCGGATCACGTTGTTCTGCCCGTCAAACATGGCGATCTGCGTGGCCGAGTCGCCACTGTACCCGCACACCTGGCAATCCTCGATGGTCGAGTCGTCGCCCCCCACGCCCAAGACGAAATCCTCCCGGTCGAAGAAGGCCGAACTGTACGGGCCGACGGCCTTGACACGCAAAATACGATTGTGACCGCCCGGGGGATCGCTCGTGAGGAATGCCGCATGTGTGTAAATTCGCGGGTCGGGCGCGTCGGTGCGAATGGCCCGCCAGTTGGCGGCGTCGGCCGATGGACGGGTCTTCGTTCCGGCCGCGACGCACAGGTAGCCCTTGCCATCCAGCGCGACGCCGTCGCCAATTGCGTAGGGCTTGTCCTTCTCCCACGCGGGCAGCTTGGCCGCCTCGCACGGGCGCAACACGCTCCAGAATTCGCCCTGTGCGGGCTCCTTGCCCTGCGTCGGCGCCGGCGGAATGCAGATGTACTCCGCGCCCTTGTGAGTCACGACGGCATCGAAGGACCGCGTGTACGGCTGCTTGGCAGACCACTGCGGCGCGGACTCGACATAGTGGTACAGCACGCGCGGTTGACGCTCCTCGAAGTACACGTACACGCGGTTGGCCTTGCGAAGGCCTGCCACGTTGAAGTCGAACGTCAGGTCGGAGATTTCGACGCCGTTGGGATTGCCGTGGCGCCCGTCGGGACGAAAACCGATCGTCTCAAATGCGTTGGGGTCCCCGCGGGTGCGAAGGGTCGTAATGTCCCGCCCCGCGCCGCGGAGCTTCCAGTTGTTGCACGGAGAATACCGGTGCGAACCCAGGAACGCGCCCGGACCAAGGTGAATCGTGATATTGTCGCCGTATTCGTCCGTGAACTTCGCGAACAGGGCGTCGAGCTTCTGGGAACTGCTGGCGTCAAACGGGTCGGTCACGGTCCCGCTGCCCGCCTGGCCGTCCGTTCGCAACGCCACCCACACCTCACGCGCTGCTGGAATCTGCGATGGCGCGGCCGCGGCCGCGGCCGGTCCGCCAGGGGCGGTCTGTCCCGCGGACTGGACATTCAGTGAAACAACGGATACGACACACGCGACCACGATGCTGAATAACCCAACAACAATCGTTCGACTTTTCATGTCATCACCTTTTCGACGCGTTATGTGGCAAAACGTGGACAAGGCCACCCGGCCTTCGCCAACGCAAGTGCCGGATTGCACCCAACAAATTTTCCGAACCATGCTTCCAAGATTGACGGTGATTCTATTTCCCCGCCATCGGCGGTTTGAACACGTCCACTCCCTGGATCCGAAACGGCGCATCCCCCAGCGGAATCAGCGTCAGTTCGTGCTCCACGCACGGCAGGCCGTCGGCCACGGTCACGTAGGTATACGGCCGGGCTTGGGACGATCCATGCACCTCGTCCAGGCTGTCGCGCACGATCTGCCAGGTCAAGGGCACCGGGGGCAGGCCGCGGGGCTCCCACTTGAAATCCTTCACCCAGTCGTCGGACCAAATGGTGATCCGCCCGCTCTTGGAGACGAAGTCCTTCTCGCTGCTGCCCTCGCCGTCCGGCCCGGTGACCGATCCGGAGAGTTTGAAGCGGAACGTTCGGGTGGGTTCCTGTCCGGACACGTCCAGAAACGTCAGGGTCCAGGTTTCGGGCACGATGTCGGAGCCTTCGTAATAGCGTTTGATATTCGCCGGCTGCTCCCCCGCCGCCGTCCTCATCCTCATCGGCCGCGTGCCGTGCAGCAGGCCCAGCGTGGATGGCGCCTTGCCATCGATCAGGATCCTCGCCCCGCCCGCGCAGGACGGCAGCACCAGGTCCAGGCGGTTCCCGACGAACTTCAGTTTGAGCCGGTCCTTGGGCGAGGAGGACTCGACCAGGTCGGGGTAATCCGCCCCCGCGCTGTTGGTGTGCGTGATGACGTCCTTCCATCCGTCCCCGGCCAGCGTGATTTCGTCGAACCGGCGGTCCTCGAAGGCCCGCACCGCCTC
>CAZYDC010000586.1:0-2890 GCA_964646065.1 uncultured Planctomycetaceae bacterium
AAATGGGGACAGTCCCTCGGACCACCCCCAAGCGGACTTGGGGGTGCCACAAGACCGTTTCCGATTCGTCGGCGAGATCCCTGTTTCTTCCCGCGCGAATCCCCGTCTTTCGCTGGGCGGTGCGAGGGTCGTTGGGAATCGTGCAATATCGCGACTGCGGCCGCGTTAATATATATGGACGGTACGCGTGGCGTCCGACGGAGAGCTTGGCGTGATGAAAACGGTTTGGCTGGTCCTGGCGGTGGCGATGGTGGCGACGGCAATGGCCGCCGGCCCGGCCCCGGATACGACGGCGATCCCGCCGGCGACGGCGCCATCGGCCGCGAGCGCCCCGGCCGCTGCGGCGGCCAGCCCGTTCGAGAGCGGCGACGCCCCGACGGCAGACACGCCGATCGACAAGCTGGTGCTGCACCGGCTGCAGGGGCTTGGCATCAGGCCGGCGAATGTCTGCTCCGACGCGGTGTTTGTCCGGCGGGCGTTCCTGGATGTGATCGGCACGCTGCCCACCGCGCAGGAGGCCGGCGACTTCCTGCGGAGCACAGACGGGCTCAAGCGGCGGGCCCTGATCGACCGGCTGCTGGCGCGCGACGAATTCGCCGACTACTGGGCGATGAAATGGAGCGACCTGCTGCGGGTCAAGGCCGAGTTCCCGATCAACCTTTGGCCCAGCGCGGCGCAGGCATACTATCGCTGGATTCGCGCGTGCATCCGGGACAACAAACCGTACGACCGCTTCGCGCGGGAATTGCTCACGGCCAGCGGGAGCAACTTTCGCTCGCCGCCGGTGAATTTTTACCGCGCGGTCCAGAGCCGGCAGCCCGAGGCCCTGGCCCAGGCGGTGGCGCTGACGTTCATGGGCGCCCGCGCCGAAAAGTGGCCCAAGGAGCGGCTGGCCGGAATGGCCGCGTTCTTCTCGAACGTCGGGTACAAGTCCACCTCGGAATGGAAAGAGGAGATCGTTTATTTCGACTTCACCAAGGCGGCCTCGCAACCGGCGGCGACGTTCCCCGACGGCTCGGCCGCCCGCGTCGCCGAGAACCAGGACCCTCGCGAGGCCTTCGCCGACTGGCTGATCGACGCGAAGAACCCGTGGTTCGCCCGCGCCATCGCGAACCGAATGTGGTACTGGCTGCTGGGCCGCGGCATCGTCCAGGAGCCTGACGATATCCGCCCGGACAATCCGCCCGCCAACCCCGAGCTGCTGGCCTACCTGGAGCGCGAAGTCGTCGCCTCGCATTACGACCTCAAGCATGTCTTTCGCCTGATCCTGAATTCCCAGACGTACCAGCTTTCCTGCATCCCGACGACGACCCGCCCCGAGGCGGCCGCGAACTTCGCCAGCTACCCGCTGCGGCGGCTGGACGCCGAGGTGCTCATCGACGCACTCTGCCAGATCACCGGCACCACCGAGAGCTATTCCAGCGCCATCCCCGAGCCGTTCACGTACATCCCGGGCGGCTGGCGCACGGTGCAATTGCCCGACGGCAGCATCACCAGTTCGTTCCTGGAAATGTTCGGCCGCCCGGCCCGCAACACCGGGCTGGAATCGGAGCGGAACAATCGTCCCTCCGCCCAGCAGCGGTTGTTCCTGCTGAACTCCGGCCGCATTCACGACAAGTTCTCGAAGGGGGCCAGAATTCAGGCCCTCTTGCGATCCGGCGACGGCTTCCGCGACACTGTCAAGAAAGTTTACCTCACGATCCTGTCGCGTTACCCCACGGAGGACGAGCTCCAGGCCGCCGAGGCAAAACAAGGCGACGGCCACGAGCAGGCGACGGCGGTCGATATCGCATGGGCACTGGTCAACAGCACGGAATTCCTTTACAGGCATTGACGGCCGTAGCATGGGCATCTTGCCCATGAGTATCACGGGCGTCTCGCCCGTGTCTTGGCTGTTGCTGTTGTCTTTGCTGTTGCAGTTGTTTTTGTCGGGCCAAAGAAAAGAAAGAATAGAAGAAGAAAGAAAAAAGAAGAAGAAACAGAACATGGGCAAGATGCCCATGCGACTCACGGGCGGGACGCCCGTGCTACGGGTTCTTCAGAGGCACTAAAAATGAACACGAACAAAACGCCGGCGAACACGCGGCACCACGGTCTGTCGAGCCTGTTGAACGGCCGGATTTCGCGGCGCGAGATGATCCGCCTCTGGCTTGCCGGCGGGGTGGCGCTGGCGGTGGGCGGCAGCCTGAGCCTGCGCGCGCTGGCGGCGATGGCCGCGGCGGAGGCGCCGGCGGGCAAGGCTAAGTCGGTGATTCAGATCTGGCTGTGGGGCGGCGCCTGCCACCTGGACACCTTCGACCCCAAGCCCGACGCCGGCTACGACTATTGCGGCCCGCTGAAAAGCCCCATCGCCACCAACGTGGCGGGCATTCGGATCGGCGAGCTGCTGCCGCTGCTGGCCCAGCAGGCGGACAAATATTCCCTGATCCGCAGCATGACCCACGGGAACAACGCGCACGAAACGGCGTCGTACATCACGCAGACCGGCTGGATGCCCGGCGACCGCATCGGCCACCCGGGCCTGGGCGCGGTGGTCTCGCTGTTCAAAGGCGCCGACGCCGGGTATCGCGGCCTGATTCCGCCGTACATCGTGCTGACCGGCCTCCAGGGGCGATTCTCCGAGGTGGGGTTCCTGGGCGAGCGCTACTCGCCGTTCGCCACGGGCGGCGACCCGGCCCAGGCGCGGTTCGCCGTCGAGGGCGTGGTCGCGCCGGGGATTTCCGACGAGCATCAGCAAGGCCGCCGCGAGCTGCTGGGCAAGCTCGATACGCTGGGGCAGGCCATGAAGGACGATCCGCAGGTCGCCGCTTCGGCCCAGTCGCAAAAGCAGGCGTACGATTTGATCCTGGGCGACGGGGCCAAGATCTTCGACCTCTCGGGGGAAAAGCCC
>CAZYDC010000587.1:0-2880 GCA_964646065.1 uncultured Planctomycetaceae bacterium
GAACCAGTCCCAGTAGTACCGCCCTTTCTCGGTGCGGACGGCCATGAGGAAGCCCCACACCGCCGCCGCCAGCACTCCGACGATGACGTACCAGTCGTTCCGCATGAAATCGCTGGCGGCCAACAGCGCCTTGGTGGGCGCCGGCAGCAGGGCGTCTTTGCCCTTGAACATCACCGTGAACCGCGGCAACACGAAGGTCAGCAGGAACACGGTCGTCACGACGGCCATGGTGCCGATGATGCCCGGGTAGATCATGGCGCCGCGGACCATGCTGCTGGTCTCGACTTGCTGTGCCAGGTATTGCGTGATGCGTTCGAGCATGTGGCCGAAGTTGCCCGAAAGCTCCGAGGCCTTGACCATGTTGATGTAGAGCGGACTGAACGTCTTGGGGTATCTCGACAGGGCCTGGGAGAAGGGCTTGCCGGATTCCACGTCGGTCTTGATCTGCTCGATCATCTTGCGGAAACGGCGGCTCTCGACCTGCTCGGCGATGCCGCCGATCGCGTTGCGAATGTTGATGCCCGCCTTGATCATCACCGCGAGCTGGTTGGTGAAGTTCATGATGTCCTTGAGGCTCGGTCCAAGCTCGAAGTTCACGCTCTGGAGCTTGGCGATGAAACTGTTGGCCGCGCTGCCGGCCGGGGCGATGTTCAACAGGTATCCCCGCCCGCGAAGCAGGGTGGTGGCGTCGCTGAGACTCTGGGCCTGGATCACGCCGGTCGCGACGTGGTTGGCCGAGTCCTGGATTTCATATTTGTAGTTCTGCATAGTGGCAACCAGTCAAAAAACAAATTGCTACGCGCTCCGTTAATCAAGGGTGGCATGGCGACGTTGTTTGTCGCCATGTCCTGCCTTACCGGTATCGCATGGCGACAAACGGCGTCGCCATGCCACCCTTATCTATCTACGCGCTGAGCGCCCGGCTCAGGGATTCCGGCCTCGTGGCCTCCGAGACCGCCTGCTGGCGGCTGATCATTCCGTTGAGGTACAGGGCCTTGATCGACTCGTCCAGCGTACACATGCCCATGGACCTGCCGGTCTCGATGATATTGGGAATCTCATGAATCCGGTTTTCGCGGATGCAGCTTCGCACAGCCGGCGTGCAGATCATCACTTCGCAGGCGGGCACCATTCCGGGCTTGTCCGTTCGACGGAAGAGCGCCTGGCTGACCACCGCCTGAAGGGTGTTGGAAAGCATCGAGCGGATCTGGTTCTGCTGTTGCGCGGGGTAGATGTCGATGATTCGTTCGATGGTCTGGCTGGCGTTCTGGGTGTGCAGCGTGGACAGCACCAGGTGGCCGGTTTCGGCCGCCGTGATGGCCGCGGAGGTCGTTTCGAGGTCCCGCATTTCGCCGACCAGAATGATATCGGGGTCCTGCCTCAGCGCGTGCCGCAGGCCGCTGGCGAACGTGGGAACGTCGGTGCCCAGCTCGCGCTGCTCGATCACGCACTTCTTGCTGATCAGGTCGTACTCGATCGGGTCCTCGCAGGTAATCACGTGGTAGGCGTGTCGCTGGTTCATGGCCTCGATCATGGCCGCCAGCGTGGTGCTCTTTCCGGAGCCGGTCTGCCCGGTCACCAGGACCAGCCCCCGCGGGGTTTCAACGAGCTTCTGCACCACGGCCGGAAGATTCAGGGTGTCCAGCGAGGGCACCTTGGTGGGCACGGCGCGAAAGGCGATGGCGATCGAATCGCGCTGAAAATGCGCGTTGACGCGGAACCGCCCCAGGCCCACGATCTCGGTGGAAAAATCGATGTCCCGTTTTTCCAGCAGTTCGCTGAACCGCCGCTCGCCGACCATCTCCTTGACGAACTGCTCGGCCTGCTGAGGCGTGATCGGCGGACGAGGCGACAATTGAAGTTCGGTGTTGATCCGCAGCAGCGGCGGCATGGCCGCGATCAGGTGCAGATCGCTGGCCCCGGACTCGATCGCGTTCAAAAGAAGGTCTCGCAAATAACTCATGTTTCGGTCACTCTCATAACTTCTTCCAGCGTGGTGGTGCCTTGGGCGACTTTGGCCAGGCCATCTTCCTGGATGCTCCGCATGTCGGCGGTTTTGGCGGCGCGGCGAAGGTCGGTCAACGAGGGATTGTTGCTGATCACGTCCCGCAAGCCCTCGTTCAATTCGAGGAATTCGTAAATGCCCATCCGGCCTTTGTAGCCGCTCTGGTGGCACTTATCGCAACCGGCGCCCTGAAAGGACGAGGGCAGCGTCGCGCCGATCCGCTTGAGGTAGGCCGCGTGCGTGTCGCGGATTGTGTCCACGGGGCGTTTGCAGTTGGAGCAGATCTTCCGCACCAGCCGCTGGGCCAGCACCGCGTTCAGCGCGGCGCTGATGAGAAAAGGCTCGATGCCGATGTTGATCAACCGCGTGATGCTCGACGGCGCGTCGTTGGTGTGCAGCGTGGAAAGCACCATGTGCCCGGTCAGCGAGGCCTGGATGGCGATGCGGGCCGTCTCGGCGTCTCGAATCTCGCCGATCATCACCACGTCGGGGTCCTGCCGCAGCAGGCTGCGCAACGCCGCCGTGAAGGTCATGCCGATGCTCTCGTGAACGTTGACCTGGTTGACGAAATCCAGTTCGTATTCCACCGGGTCTTCGACTGTGGAAATGTTCAACTCGTCGCCGTTCATGATCTGAAGCGCCGAGTAGAGCGTCGTGCTCTTTCCGCTGCCGGTGGGGCCTGTCACCAGCACCACGCCGTGCGGCTGGAGGATCTGATGGCGGAACCTCTCGAGCATGATGGCCGTCATGCCCAGGTTTTCCAGGCCCACCAGAATCGAGCGGTTGTCCAAAATTCGGATAACGCATTTCTCGCCGTGGACCATCGGCAGCAGGCTCACGCGCAGATCCACCGCCCGTCCGTGGACGGTGGCGCG
>CAZYDC010000588.1:0-2879 GCA_964646065.1 uncultured Planctomycetaceae bacterium
GACCGGATCGGCACGGCGCTCGAGCGCGCGCGCCACTTGCATGTCGCCGGCCGCTGGTTCATTCGCGGACATATCCGCCTCCGCTTGGTTTGTCCGCGATGATCAACATGCGGAAGCACATCCATTTGCCCAGCCCCAGCGCTCGCCACAGGCCCGTCAGGCAGCGGTCCATTCCCAGGATCGGCCCGTACAGCCACGGCCGGCGCGGCACCAACTGCCGGCCGATGTATCCGCCCGACAGCGGGAACGCGAACGAATCGTTGTACAGGATTTTGCGGCACTCGAACCCCGCCTCGCGCAGGGCGGCGACAATGTCGCGCGGGCCGTACTCCACGTGCTCGCGATGCCCGAAAATCCGGTTGGCCGCCCGGAGCACCCAGATCGGGTTGGCCTGAAAAACCAGGACGCGCGATCGGGCGATCCGGGCGGCCTCGGTGAACGCTTCCTTGAGCCGCAAATGCCGCACCACCTCGCGGAAAATCACCGTGTCGAACCGGCCGTCCTCGAAACCGCTCTTGTGAATGTCGCGGGCCTCCAACTGCACCCCGAACCACTCCTTGGCGTGGGCGATCTTTTCCGGGTCGATCTCGATGCCCGTGCATCGCAGACCCTTGTCCTTGGCCGCGCGGGTCAGGTTGCCGTACCCCGCGCCGACGTCCAGCACGCTCGCGCCTGCGCAGTTGGACACGATCAGTTGGTCCTGCGCGGAGGCCAGGCGGCCATAGAGGCCTTCCAGCTGGCGGAGGTTCCGCTGGTGGTTCTCCTGGTGAATGATATTGTCACGAATCGCTTGTTCACGGGCTGCGTCCAGCATGATGGCGACCCAGCCTACCGGCGCGGCCGCGGAAGTCAATCCGAAAGTGGTCGAGTCCCAGGGCGATTGCGCCAACTTCAAAAAAACTTAGCCACGAATTACGCGAATTACGCGAAAACAGTAACGGCAAGACAGGTAAACGACGAAGAAACAACAAATTCCGCGAAAGAAGCAAAGAAACGGCATTCCTCTTCGCCGTTTCTTTGCTGTTTTCGCGTCCGGGTCGCTTTTGCCGTTTCTTTCCGTTCATCTCCTTGGTTGTTGTTTTCGCGTAATTCGCGTAATTCGTGGCTAAGCCTTTTTTGTTGAAAGCAGGACGCCATCGCCCCGCCGCACCCCTGAAATCTCTTGCTTAATCAGGCCCCCGCCGCTATCAATGCCCGCGTGAATGAGCTCGCGGAAAAGCCCTGTTCCCCGTGGTGCGACCCTTGGCGGCTTTGCATGGCCGCGACCGTTATCGTCGCGGTCGTCCTTCGCGTTATCGACGCCTCGTTGCGCTGGCCTATCGCCGACCGCGACATGTTCGTCTTCCTCCAGCAGGCCCGCAGTTTGCTCCAGGGCGACTGGTATTCCTGGTTCGCGATACACACCAAGCCGCCGCTGTACAGTCTGCTGGTGGCCATTCCGGCAGCCCTGGGCATGGAACTTCTGCCGGCGGGCAAGCTGGTCAGTTTGCTCGCGGGCATCGCGATTCTGCACCCCGCGTGGCTGATCCTTCGCCGCCTGGGCGATCGCTGGACCGCGCTGCTGGCGCTGGCCGCCGTGGTCGTCATGCCCGAGGGCGTCCGGCTCGCCGGCAGGGGGATCTCCGACACAGTTAGCGGGCTGGTCGTGCTCTACGCCATGTACTTCCTGCTGGTTCGCGGCCTGACGGACGGCAAGGTCTGGGCCTTGGGCGTATCGGGCCTGCTGGTCGGCCTGGCGTATCTGACCCGCACCGAGGGGCTGATGTTCCTGCCCTTTGGCCTGCTCTTGATCGCCGGCGGCGCGGTGGCTCGAAAGTTGCCCAGAAAAACAGCCTGGTGGGGCGGACTGGCCTTCGCCGGCGGCTCCGTGGTGCTGGTCGCGATTCACGTCGGCGCCATTTCGCGCCAGGAAGGAAAACTGACCTTCCGCCGAAACATGGGCCACTTCATGCTCTACAGCGCCGGTCTGGAAAAGAACAAGAAAGGCAGAGAAGTCAGCGAAACCGAGGCCGTGCGAAAGGCCTGGCCGATGTTGCTCAAAGGCGGCGCGGTGAACTTCGCCCAGTACCTCTACGACTACGTGCCTCGCTACACCGGTTACGTGGCCGCGTTCTTCCTTCCGCTGGGACTGTGGGCCGACCGCAAGATCTTGTTCAAGTGGGGCCCTTGGCAACTGGGCCTGCTGGTGTTCCTGCTGGGATTGCTCGCAGTCAGCCTGATCGCGCCGCACACCCGCTTCCTGGTCGGGTTGATCTGGCTGGCCTCCTGGCCGATGGCTCGGGGAATGATCGCCGCGGGCGACTGGCTGATCCGGGCCAATCCGCTCAAGCTTAGCAAAACCGCGTGGGTGCGCACGGCCCTGCCGGCCGCCTGCCTGGCCGCCATGCTGGGAATTACCGCAGCCGCCTGGGCGAGCATCGACCGCAGCGAGGTCCATGCGTTCGCCGCCGCCGGAAAGGCCGTTCGCGAAGACTGGCCGGGGCGGCGCCTGCCCTTCTTGGCTACCTCCAGCCCGGACATCTCCTGGTACGCCGGCGCACAAGACATTCCGCTGAGCGAGAAGGACAGGTTCGACCTGCCGCAATTCGAGGATTACCTCCGCCAGACCCATGCCGATTACCTTGTCTGCGACGCAGCGCAGTTGGCGGCCATGTGCAAGGACCTGGACCCTCAGGCCCCCCCGCCGTTTTTGAAGACGATCCGCGTTCTGCCGTTCCGGGCGCGCGGCGCGACCCAGGGAAAACTGTATGTTTTCCGAGTCGCCCTGCCGCCGCTGCCTAAGACGCTTCCATCCACCTCACAGGCATCCGCAGGTTGCATAACAGTTCCCGACAAACTTTTCGGGTGCCATGCCCAAGTCTGCGCGGGCATGTCCGCCC
>CAZYDC010000589.1:0-2878 GCA_964646065.1 uncultured Planctomycetaceae bacterium
TGACCGTGCTCCACTCGTTTGAAGACAACGCCGAACTCCTGCCTGGGCTGGCGGGCCGCGGGGACCGGCCTTTCGATGTCGTGGTGCTTTCGCTAGTCGGACTGGCGGCCTCGGGGATGGGGCAGATTCGCGACACGCTCGAACTGATCGGGCCGGCGCCGCTGGTCGTGCTGGCAGAACAGGTCGATCGCGGCGAGGCCTACACCGTTCTGCGGGCCGGCGCCAAGGCGCTGGTCAGCGTCGATGCCGAACCCGAGGACCTGCGGCGGGCCATCGAAATGGCCTGCCGGAACAAGATTTTCCTCTCGGCCGACGTGGCGGAATTGGTCGTCAGTGAAATCGCCGGCGCCACTCGCAGAGCGGAGCCCCTGGGCGCGCGGAACATGAATTTCTCCAATCGCGAGGCCGAGATTATCCGCCTGCTGTGGGACGGCCTGAGCACAAAGGAAATCGGCCAAAGGCTTCACCTGAGTTTCAAGACGGTCGAGAACCACCGTTACAACATTTACCAGAAATGCGGCGCCAACAACCTGGCCTCCCTTTTCCGCTACGCCGTCCGCAACGCCATCGTCGCGGTTTGAGGTTGGAACCGCGGGAATGCTTTCTTCCATAAGGGTGCATTTCGGTTTCGGGGAATTGTGTTTGTCGTCAAAACGTCAAGGGGTGCCCCCAACGCGCCGACCAGCAAGCCCGCCAACACCTCCTGGAGATCGATGGCGGGCAAGCTGGATCTTACGTCGGCTTGCCGGTCGGCGACGCGCGACCTTTCAAGAAGAAAGAACTCGGGCATTTGGACATCGGTCGAGGATAAAAGCCGCCGTGGAATCACCGGTACGTTTTTTTGAAATCCGAAATGCACTTTGCCCCCGTGAATGCCTGGAACAGAACCAACAAACCGCATGGGACCCATCCGTCCTATTTGTCTTCGTTCGCGGCGTTCGTGGTAGTCTGTTTTGGGGGCGAAAAGAACCATTTGTTCAGGTCGAAGATGATCTGCTGCTTGCGGGAGACCTGCGGCGGGTCGCCCGGCGGAATGGTCCGGACCGCGTAGGAACCGAAGACCGTCGTGGCGGCCAGCAGCAGCGCCACCGCGGTCCATGCCCGGTGCGACAGCGCCTTGGGTCGCGTGGGCGAGCGGGAGATCACCAGGCCCAGCAGGAACCCGCCGATCAGTCCGCCCACGTGGGCTGAGCCGTTGACGTACGGCACGAAGAAGAACACGACGTTGATCATCAGCGTCGTCACCAGCGCCTTTTTCAGGCTCTGCCAGATCGCCGGCGGAAAGTCGCGCCGCTGACAGAGGATCATCGCCCCCATCGCGCCCATCAGGCCGAAGATCCCGCCCGAGGCCCCGACGCTTGGCACCGTCGGGTCCCACCACAGGCTGGCCAGGTTGCCCGTGATCACGGTGAAAAGAAAATACGCCGCCAGCCGCCACCGGCCCTGGAACGCCTCCATCAGCCGGCCGAGATAATACAGGGCCATCATGTTCATCAGGATGTGTATCTCGTTGGCGTGCAGGAACCCCGACGTGACGATCCTCCACCACTGCCCCTGATGCACGGGCGGACCATACAGATCGAAGCGGGCGGTGTACGCATCGACGAGGCGGCCCTGATGCGCGTTGGTCAACACGTACTGCAAGACAAAAACCGCGATGCAGATCGCCATGACGGCCATCGTGACCACCGGCGAGCGTCCGCCGCCGGCGAGCCGGGCCTGCTGATGAAATTCCCTGGCGTCGAGCAGTGCCGAGAGCGATTGCTCCAACTCGGCCCGCGCGTCGATTCTCGCCGTCGCCGGACTGGGCGGCGCCAGAAGCTGCTTCAGGCCCTCCTCCGTCAGCAGCGCCGGGGGCGAGCTGAGCGCCGAAATCTTGCGCCGGCGAAGCGCCGTCCGCCCGCTGACCGCGTCGATGTACGCCACGGTCCCGGCCGTGGCCGCCAGGAAACTCTGCACCGCCGGACTTTCCGGGTCGGCCTCCCCCACCATCAGCAGGCCGCTGGAGGGGTTCTCGCGGGCGAACTGGCTGAAGGTCTCGGCCATGTGCGGGCTGGGCCCGGGCGACCACGGGCCGATCAGCACCAGGTCGTTGCCCAGCGACATCAGCGACATGCTCATCGGCCAGTTCTCGACGTTGCCGTCGGCGTACTTGTACCCGCGGCCCAGCAGCGTCTGCTGAATGGCGATCAGCCGCCCCGCGCGGGGCCCTGAAAAATCGGCGGAATCATTCATGCACATACTTTGACAGGAATGGACGGAGCAATCAACTCTCCTTTTGTGACGCGGGCGTCTCGCCCGCGTGTGGCGAGGCCATCTTGGCCTCGCGTGTCGCGGACATCTTGTCCGCGTCTTGTTGTTGCCGTTGTTTTTCTTTTGTTGCCTTGCCGAAGAAGAAGAAGAAGAAGAAAAACAACAACGGGAAACAGCGAAGACGCGGGCGGGACGCCCGCGACACACGAGGGCGGGACGCCCTCGTCACACGCGGACAAGATGTCCGCGTCACGTAAAGCGCAACCGCCTTATGCTTTTGTTGTTTCAATCCCTGCGAATCTGTGTAATCTGCGGACTATCATGTTTGCGGTCTTTCGAGGAATACAATGGCTATAGGATCGATGTGTCTGGTGTTGCACGGTCATCTGCCGTACGTCTTGCGCCATGGGCTTTGGCCCCACGGCGAGGACTGGCTGTACGAGGCGGCGGCGGAAACCTACCTGCCGCTGCTGGCGGTCATCGACGAGTGCAACTTCTTTAAGGCGCCCGCGCACGCGACGATCGGCCTGACGCCCGTGCTGCTGGAACAACTGGCCTGCGAGGATTTCAAGACCGGTTTCGAGCGATACCTCCAGGACCGCGTCGATCAGGGGCGGGCCGACGA
>CAZYDC010000590.1:0-2860 GCA_964646065.1 uncultured Planctomycetaceae bacterium
GGGAAGTGGTGCGATTCCGCAGCTTCGACGGCACGAGCCTCAGAGGCATGCACCTGAACACGCCCAACCGGGCCGCCTGCAAGGGCACGATCCTGTTCTGCCACGAGTACGGCAGCGACATGTACAGTTGCGCCCGCTACGCCCGTCCGCTGATCGAGGCGGGCTTCGACGTGTTCACCTTCGACTTCCGCGGCCACGGCCAGAGCAGCCTGGGCGGGAAGTATCGTCCGCTGCAATGGCCCAGCGACAAGGAACTGGAGGACGTGCTGGGCGCATGCGCCCACGTGGAGACGCAGCTCATTTCCGAGGGCCGCAGCCCGCAGATCGGCGTGTTCGGCGTCAGCCGCGGCGCCGGGGCGGCCTTGCTGGCGGCGGCGAGCAATCCCAACATCAAGGCCATCATCTGCGACGGCGCGTTCAGCACCCGCACAACGCTGATCGCCCTGATGAAGCGATGGGCCTACATCTTCGCCACCGTGAAGCTGGTCTACGAGAACCATCCCGACTGGGTCTGGCACACGCTGCTGTGGATCGTGATGCGGTTGTCCCAGCCGAAACTCGGCTGCACCTTTCCCTCGATCCGCCGGGCGGTCCACAACATGACGCCCCGCCCGATCCTGTTCATCCACGGACAGAAGGACAGCTACATCCGCGTGGAGCAGGCCCAGCAGTTGCGATCCGAGGCCGCAGAACCCAATTACTTCTGGGTCGTCGAGGGCGCCAAGCACAACCAGGCCGTCCGACTCCAACCCCGCGAGTACGCCCTGCGAACCATCGCGTTTTTCCGCCGCCACCTGGCGGATGAAGCCGTGCCGGATAGCGATATTGTCGCACCCGCCCAGAGCGTTGTCGCGTAAGATAAAAGCGTATGGCCCTTCCTCAAGCATTCCTGCGTCCGTTGGCCCGCGTGGCATCCTGGCACGCCTCGCGCCAACTGTCGCAATTTCTGGCCGCCCACCAACGCACCCAGCAGGCGCAAGACGAACTGCTGCGGGAACTGCTGACCAGGCACGCGCGGACGGACTTCGGCCGCGACCACGGTTTTGACAAAATCCGCAGCTACTCCGATTTCGCCTCGGCCGTGCCGCTGGGCGATTACGACTCGTTCCGCCCCTACATGCAGCGGGTGCTGGCGGGGCAGACCACGGCGCTGCTGCCGCCGGGCGAACCGGTGCTGATGTTCTCGCAGACCTCCGGCACCACCGGCAGCCCCAAGTTCATCCCCGTCACGCCGCGTTTTCTCGCCGACATCCGCCGCGGATGGAACATCTTCGGCCTCCGGGTGCTTCGCGACCACCCCAAGAGCTGGCTGCGCCCGATCGTGCAGATTTCCTCCTCCATGCGGGAGTCGTCCAGCCCGACGGGCCTGCCCTGCGGGGCAATCAGCGGACTGCTGGCCGCGACGCAAGAGAAGATCGTCCGCCGAATGTACGTGGTGCCGATGCAGGTCAGCGAAATTCGCGACGCGGAGGCGAGGTTCTACACGATCCTGCGGTGCGGCATCGAGAAGGACATCGCGTTTATCACCACGGCCAACCCCTCCAGCACGATCAAGATGATCGAGACCGGGCAGCGGCACGTCGAACGGCTGCTTCGCGACATTTCTGACGGCACGATAAGCCCGCCGGGCCTGCCTACAGGCGGCGAGTTGCCGCCGGAGGTCGCGTCGCATCTGCCTCCGTTCCGCCCGAACCGAGCGATGGCCCGGCGATTGGAGGAATCCGTGCGCCGCGACGGAACGCTGCTGCCGCGGCATTATTGGAAACTCGCGTTCCTGACCAACTGGACCGGCGGAACGGTCGGGCTGTACCTGGCCCGGCTGCGGGAACTGTTCGGCGACGTGCCGGTCCGCGATATCGGCCTGCTCGCCAGCGAAGGGCGATTCTCCGTGCCGTTTGAAGACGGCACGCCCTCCGGCGTGGCGGACATTCTCTCGAACTTCCTGGAGTTCATCCCGGCAGGTGAATATGGCCGCCCCAACCCCTCTGTGCGGCGGGCGCACGAACTGGAGGTCGGAGCGGAATATTTTCTCGTGCTGTCCAACTGGGCCGGACTGTGGCGATACAGCCTGGATGACCGCATTCGCGTCACGGCGAGATTCGGTCATTCGCCCGTGTTTGAGTTCCTCTCGCGCGGGCTGCATACCGCCAACATCACAGGCGAAAAAATCTCCGAGCACCAGGTCGTCGAGGCCATGCGCCGGGCCTGCGCACAAGCCGGGGCAGGCCTGCTTCGATTCGTACTCCAGGGACGATTCGCGGACACCCCCTACTACGAGCTTCGCATGGAGAAGCCCGACGGACTCGACCTGCCTGCCCTGGCCGACCGCATGGACCTGGCCCTGTGCGAAGTCAACTGCGAGTATCAATCCAAGCGCAAAAGCGCCCGGCTGGGAAAAATCCAACCGGTGACGCTCATCGACGGCGCGATGGAGCAGGCCGAGAGGGAGAACATCGCCCGGCACAACGGCAGGAGCGAACAGTACAAACACCAATACCTGTTGACCGAAGTGCTACCAAATCGCTAAACCGTAGACGATCATCAAGGCCCCGCCCAAGAGCGGCGCGATGATCAAGGCCACGAAGTAGAGCAGGTAGAAACTCCAGAAGAGACAGCCCATTCGGCCGGAGCCCTGTTGGTCAAAGCTCTCGGAGTCGAACCACCGGCCTTTGTTGTTCATCCATGCGTAGAGCAGCAGGACTCCTGCCACCATCAGCACACCGCCCAAAATCACGCAATTCAAACCGGACATGGCACCACTTCCGGCCAGCAGTGTAGACAAGGCCGTATTCGGGAACAAGCGAAAATGGATCGCAAAATGTGACGCGGGCGGGACGCCCGCGTGTGGCGAGGCCATCTT
>CAZYDC010000591.1:0-2852 GCA_964646065.1 uncultured Planctomycetaceae bacterium
CGCCAGGTCCGTCTCGGCCGCCGTCACCGCGGGCTTCTTCCTCTGCTCCATCGTGTTCCTGATGACCGTCCGCCACCGCGTGCCTTCCACGGCCGCCTCGCCCATCGATTGGCCCGTCATCGTCCTGGGACTGGGCGCCCTGGGGCTGGCGGTCCTGATCGGGCTGGCCGGAAACTACCTGTTCGGCTGGCATTTCACCTCGGCCGCCGTCTGGTCGGCCCTGGCGACGATGACCCTGGCCATGGGAGTCCTGCTGTTTGTCGGAAAAGGCTGGCACATCGTGCCTCTGGGCTTCGACGCCGTTCCCGATCCCCATGACCCCGACACCTACCAACTCATCACACCCCAACTCCTGACGAGCATCCTGCTGATTTACCTGGCCGCGCTGATCTTCTGCGCGGTCGCGGTGACCACCAGCACGCGGATGGGACAGATGATCACGCTGCTGGTCTGCCTGGGCGTTTTCGCGCTGGGCTCGATGCACCCGGCCTTGGCCCAACTGGCCAAGAGCCACCCCGCCATTCATGCGTTGACATGGGCCTCGCCCAACCTGACCTACTTCTACGGTCTGGACAGCGACAACCCCGTCCCCCCGCACGTGGTGGGCAGCTTCGCCCTCTACGGCCTGATCTACATGGCGGCCGTGCTTTCCCTGGGAATCGCCCTGTTCCAGACGCGGCAACTCGAATCGCAGCAGACTTCCAGCAACATGCCCGGCGTCGTGGGGCTGCTGGCCCGAGTCGGAATGGTCATGGCCGCCGCCGCGGCCATCTGGGGAATCGACATCCTTTGCAGCCTCGTCAGGCCCGACTCGTCGGACCTCCTCAAGCACAACATGGCGCCTGGATACCAGGCGCTCGCCGGCATGATTCTTCTGATGTTCGCCGCCTGGAGTTGGTGGCTCTGGGGCAGCTTCGTCCGAGGCCAGCGATGGGCGTACTGGATGGTCCTTGTGTTCTTCGCCTTGGGCCTGGTCTTCACACTGCCGGTGCTCGTGTCTTCCCAGGTGCGACAGTGGATCGTCCTCACCAGCGACACGCAGATCATGGTGCTGGCAGGCATCGACGCCTTCGTCGTGCTGGTCATGGTCCTGCCCAAGACTCGCCGGCATTTCGAATTCCATCTCCGAAAGAAATCCGCCAAACAGGCCTAGAGACCTCTCAACCATGAACGGGCGGATCCGGGGTGCCATGCCCAAGTCTGCGCGGGCATGATCGCGCGGTGTTCCCATGCCCGCGCGGACTTGGGCATGGCGTCCTTCGGCGCCTAAGGAACAACAGCTTCTCTTGTGATTCTTTCGCATACGGGATTCAGTTCCGAGTATCTGACTTTCCTAGCCTGGTCTTTTCTTTCTCTGCGTTCTGTGTGTCTCTGTGGCGGCTCTTGCGGTCATGCCGTGGCCGTGGCCGGGACAGCCACGTGTTCCAGCCGGGGTTTGTGCGGTTCGTGCGGGGCCTCTTTGGGCATGCTCAGGTTCATTTCCTCGCCGAACCGGACCAGCCGGGCGCTGTTGAAAATCACCAGCGTGGCCGCCACCATGTGCAGCACGGCCGCCACGATCGGGCTCATAAATGTGATGTTGCCCCCCACCGCCTGGGCGCTCTGCAAAATCGTCAGCGTCTCGGTGATCACGATGAACACCACGCCGAAAATCAGGTTCTGATGAATCACGCTGATGGTCCGCCGCGAGAGTTTGATCAGGAACGGAAGGCGGCGAAGGTCGTTGTTCATCAGGGCGATGTTGGCCGAGTTGATTGCCACGTCGCTTCCGGCGGCGCCCATCGCGATGGACAGGTCTCCGGCCGCCAGGGCCGGGGCGTCGTTCACGCCGTCGCCCACCACGGCGACCTTGCGGCCCTTGTTTTTCATGGCCGCCACGATGTCCAGCTTGTCGGCGGGAAGGACCTCGGCCTGGACCTCGGTGCAGCCCATTTCCCTGGCCACGCGGCGGGCCACCGACCACCGGTCGCCCGTGACCATGACCAGTTCCTTCATGCCCAGTTGGCGAAGTTCGTCCAGCGCCACCTTGGCCTGGTCGCGCGTGCGATCCTCCAGCCCGATCCAGCCCAACAGCCTGTCGCCCTTGACGACGTACAGCGTACTGAGGCCTTCAGGCTCGGCGAACTTGGGGTCTTTCATCACGTCCAGGTTTATGCCCTGCTCGACCAGCCAGGTGGCCCTGCCGACCAGGATCGTCTGCCCGTCGATGTGGGCGCGAACGCCCTTGCCGGGGATTTCCTCGAAGTCGATGGGCCTGACCATCGGAACGCGGGCCTTCTCGGCGACGGCAACCACCGCCCGGGCCACCGGGTGCCTCGAAAGGTTCTCCGCCGACGCGGCCGCTGAAAGCAATTCCACTGCCTCCACCGACGGGGCGGGCATCATTCGCGTCACGCTCAACTCGCCCGTGGTCAGCGTTCCGGTCTTGTCGAAGATGAACCCGGTCAGGGTCCGGGCCGTTTCCAGCGCCGAAACGTCCTTGATCAGAATGCCCAGCCTGGCCGCGCACGACAGCGCCGCCACCATCGCCGTCGGAACCGCCAGGATAATCGCGCAGGGGCAGGCCAGAACCAGCATCGTGACCGCCGCGCTCATGCCCGTGCCCTTGTGCGCGAAATAAACCACCGCGGCGACGACCATAAGAATGGTCGGCGTGTACCAGGCGGCGTAGCGGTCGATCAACCGCATCATCGGGATTCGGCTTTTCTCGGCCTGGAGGATCAGGTGCCGCACCTTGCCCAGCGTGGCCCGCACCGCCCCTGTTCGCGCGGGCGTCCACAGATTAGGAGTTCAGCCGGGCCCATTGTTTTTTTGCTGGTTTCCGCTGCCAGGCGCGGATTTCGACCGCGATC
>CAZYDC010000592.1:0-2850 GCA_964646065.1 uncultured Planctomycetaceae bacterium
GCGTCAACTTCCGCATCGCAGGCCCGGGCGAACTGGCCGCCGTCGGCAACGGCGACCCCAAGTTCATCGGCAGCTTCCAACAGCCGCACTGCACGCCCCATCGCGGCCGGTGCCTGGCCATCGTCCGCCCCAAGGGCAAACCCGGCGCCATCGAATTCCGAGCCCAGGCCAAGGGCCTGATGCCGGCGGCATTGAAAATCCAGACGACGTAAATAATGGTGGCATGGCGACGTTGTTTGTCGCCATGTCTTGTGGCACCAGTTCTTGTGGCACCCCCAAGTCCGCTTGGGGGTGGTCTTCGTTTCCTGACCACCCCGGACACCCCCAAGAAGACTTGGGGGTGCCACAAGACATGCCCGCGCGGACTTGGGCATGGCACCCGAAATCGCACCCGAAATAAAGGATTCCAATTTCGCGGGAATCCTGTAATCTGATACTCATGCAGCGGCCTATTTGAAAGGGAGTCATCATGGGTTTGAATCTCGCTTTGGCGGAAAAGATCTACCAGGCCAATCCCGGGCAGAAGCTCAGCATGAACGACCTGCTGGAGTACTTCATCACGCGCGGGGCGATGCGGGTGAGCGACCTGCACCTCAAGGCCGGCAGCCCGCCGACGTATCGCGTGGACGGGCACCTCCAGCATCTCAAGGGCGACCCGCTGGACGCGGCGACCATGCGGGCGTTCGCGGCGGCCATGCTCAGCGAGGCCAACCTCGCCCGCCTCAAGCAGGACGGCGCCGTGGACGCCTCGTACATGACCGAGCGGCTGCAATTCCGCTTCAACTGCTTCACCGACAACGACGGCCTCGCGATCGCCGTCCGCGCCCTGGAGTCGCGGATCGAGCCGGTCGAAAACCTGGGCTTCCCCAACCAGGTCTGGCGCGACATCCTGGACAAGCAGCAAGGCCTGGTGCTGGTGACGGGCATCACGGGCGCGGGCAAGAGCACGACCATCGCCAGCCTGATCGACCGCATCCTGCGCGAGCAGGCGGTGCGCGTGATCACGCTGGAGGACCCCATCGAGTATCGAATCCCGCCCCACCAGGGGCTCATCAGCCAGCGCGAGATCGGCCGCGACTGCGGCAGCTTCGAGCGAGGCCTGCGCGACGCCCTGCGCGAGGATCCCGACGTGATTTTCGTCGGCGAGATGCGCGACCGCGAAAGCGCCTCCTGGACCCTGACGGCCGCCGAGACCGGGCACCTGGTCTTCTCCACGCTGCACACGCGCGACTCCCGAGGCACCGTCACGCGGCTGTTGGACATGTTCCCCTCCAACCAGCAGGACGAGATCGCCAGCCAGATTTCGCTGGGCCTGCGATACGTGATCTGCCAGAAGCTCGTCCCGCTTGCCAGCGGGCAGGGCCGGGTCGCCGCCATGGAGATCCTCAACAATACGTACGCGGTGGCCAACCTCATTCGCACCGGCAAGGTCGAGCAGATGTACTCGCAGCTCCAGACCCGCTCCAAGGACATCCCCTCCGAGCGCATGATTACCGCCGAGCGCCACCTGGCCTTGCTGGTGCAGACGGGCAAGATCACGCAGGCCGAGGCCATGAGCTGGGCCAACGACCCGCAAAGCTTCGCGGACGAAATGAGCCGCATCGAGTCCGAAGCCCTGACCAACACCCCGCCGCCCCCGCTCCCGCCGGCGGGAAGAAAAGAAAAATGGTGATTGCGGTTAGGAGAACCCATGCAGGATGTTTTCAAAATTGTCGGTGGCATTATTTCAATCGTATTGGTCGTCTGGCTTTTTGTCTCGTTGTTCGGCAAAGCCGGATTCAACAAATGGTGGGGGTTGTTCGCATTGCCTCTGTTCCCCGTCCCGTTCATGGTGATTCTCCTGGGTGTGTTGCCCTGGCCGGTGCGGAAGGAAGTTCTGCGGCTCAGGATTGCCATGGGGCAAATGGCTGCCGCGGAAGCCGATGACCTTCAGGCGCAGGCCCTCACGTATTACGACGGCGGAAACCTGGTCGATGCCGAATGGATCTTTCGCTACATAGCCGACAAGTGGCCCGGCAATCCAATGGGTGCGGAAGCCAGGAAGATGGTCGAGTTGATCGGCCATCAGAGAAACAAGACGGCGGGTCCGCCTGAATTGCCTGTTTCATAGCTCACGCTCCCCCGGCCTGCCGACGACGCTGCGGAGGATCTCCGCCAACCGGTCAGCCAGCATTTCGCGCTCGTGAACTCGCCGGACGTACACCAGGCCGCTGGCGCCCATGCTTCGCCGCAGCGCGGCATCGTCGATCAACCGCGTCAGGGCGCTGACCCATTGCTCCTCGCTGGCCGCGCAGAGGCCGCGCGGGTCGGGCGCGTCTTCGGCGCCGGCGGAGACCAGGTTCTCCCCCACGGCCGAGCCGACCCAGGCCATGCTGGCCGCCATATATTGCAGCACCTTGTACGGACACTTGCCGCGAGTCCAGGGCGTGTCGGGCATCGGGCACAGGCCGATGTCGCATTCGCCCAAGGCCTGGTCCTGCTCGCCCGGCGACCAGCGGCGAAAGTCCACCTTCAGCGGCCCGGCGGCGAACTCCTCGTGACCCACCACGCGCAACCGTGCGTTCGGCCGCAACCGCCCCACCTCCGCCAGCGCCTGGCCAATCTCCCGCAGATACTTCTGCGTGGACCTCGACCCCAGCCACAGCAGTTGCACCTGTGACGAGGGCGTCTCGCCCTCGTGTGACGCGGACATCTTGTCCGCGTGTGTCGCGGGCATCTTGCCCTCGTGTGTCGCGGTCGTCCCGCCCGCGTCTTCGCTGTTTCCTGCATTGCCCGCCCGCGCGGGCATCCCAGACGCGGACAGGATGTCCGCGGAACACGCGGGCGAGACGCCCGCGCCACGTACGGCAC
>CAZYDC010000593.1:0-2846 GCA_964646065.1 uncultured Planctomycetaceae bacterium
AAGGATCTTGATCATGTTCACGCCGTGCTCGGGCTTGATGATCGGCTTGGCCTTGCCCTGGAGCACGTCGATGAAGTGATGAAGCATCATGCCGTGGTCGCCGACCTTGTTGGGGACCAGCTTGGGATGGATGTCGTACAGCCCGCCTTCGCTCTCCGAGAAAATTTTCACGCCCGTCCACGGGTTCAAAGCCGCTCCGGCCTTGGTCCCGCGCAATTCGACAAAGGCGACTTCCTGTTCGACATTGCTCGCCCAGGAGAACTCGATCTGGAGACTGGCGCCGTTGTCGAACTTGATGAAGCCGATGGCGAGGTCTTCCACGTCGTAGGTTCCTCCGGCCTTGGCCTCGCCAAAACTGGCATTGGCTGAATCGGCGGCGGCGACGGAGTCGGCGAATTTGCAGTAGGTGCAGCCGGAAACGGCCAGCGGGACCGGGTCGCCCATGAGCCAGATCGCCAGGTCGATCATATGCACGCCCAGGTCGATCAGCGGCCCACCGCCCGACAGCGCCTTGGTGGTGAACCAGCCGCCCTTGCCCGGCGAGCCGCGACGGCGCTGCCAGCCGCATCGGCCGGTGTAGATTTCGCCCATTTTGCCGGCGTCGATGAAGTTCTTCAGGTACCGGCTGCCGGGCGCGAAGCGATTGTTGCGCATCACCATGAGGGTCTTGCCGCTCTTCTTGGCGGCGTCGGCCATCTTCTGGGCCACCACCGGATTCACCGCATCCGGCTTTTCGCAAAACACATGCTTGCCCGCCTTCATGGCCGCCACCGCGATTTCGGAGTGATACAAATTCGGGGTGCAGATATCGACAAAATCCAGGCCCTTGAGCTTCAGAAGGTCGCGATAGTCGGCGAACACGTGCTTGATACCGTGGGCTTTGGCGAACGTCTGAGCCTTGGGCTTCACGATGTCACAGACCGCGACGATCTCGACGTCCGGATGCTCCAGCAGCGTATTGGCATGACAAAAGTTCCAGATGCCCCCGACACCGACGACGCCCATTTTCAGTTTCGACATTTCATTCTCCAAATTCGTTGTCATTGAAAACCGGCTGAATTTTACGGAAACGCCACCTGATTGAAAAGAGATTTCGGGAAGACCGTCAGGGCAATCGCATCAAATTCAAAGCGGATAGCCACGAATTTCGCGAATTACGCGAAAACAGCAAAGAAGCGGCGTCCTCTTTGCTGTTTTCGCGTCCGGGTGTTTCTTGCTGTTGCTTCTCTTGCGAAATATGCTGTTTCTTCGTTGTTTTCGCGTAATTCGCGTAATTCGTGGCTAATCCGCTGTTTTGTTGGCAGGAAGATGCAATCGCCCTGGGAAGACCGTATTTGTCGCTTACGAAAGAACCAAGATAAACGAGTGCTTATGAAAAGGCCTGCGTTAAAGGAGGTTCTCATCGCAAGCGTTTTTCATTTTCCCCCCGGCGGGGCGACGGTGGTGAAGTTCTCGATCTTCGGGACCAGGATGGCCTGGGGCGGGAACTGTCGGGCGGGGTCTTCGATCTTGGCCAGGAGTTCCTGGGCGGCCAGCCGGCCGACCTGGAACCAGGGCAGCGAAATGACGCCCATGTTGACTCCGGCGATCATGCAGTCCTCTCCGAAGTGCATGAGCGAGAGGTCCCGGGGAATCTTCAGCCCGTGCCTCGCCGCCACCGAGAGCATGAACGCGCTGGCATGATTGACGTAGCCCAGCACGGCGGTGGGGCGGCCGGCCCGCGAGAAAATGGGATCCAACCTCTCTTGCTGGCTGTCGGACAGACTGTCGATTTCGACCACCAGGGGCTTGAGGCCCCGGGCCTTCATGCCGGCGAGATAACCTTCCCGCCGATCGGTGGCGCTGTAGTGCGGTTGCGGAAAATTCCGGAGGTAGAGGATTCGCCGGTGCCCCAGCTCGATCAGCCGGTCGGTGGCCAGCCTGGCCGCGCCGAAATCGTCGGGGAAGACGCAATCGGAGGGGCGCTTCATATTGATGTAGATCGAGGGAATCTTGTACTGTTCGATGAGTTCCATCTGCCGGCTGGGAATCTCGTTGTAATAGTTCATCAGCAGACCGTCGGACATGTTCTCCCGCAGGAATTTCGGCAGGGCAACGCCCACCGCCTTCGCATTGGACAGGTGGGCGACGTTGAGGTGATAGTCCCGCTCGGACAGACCGACGCAAATGCCGTCCAGGATTCCCGGCAACAGCGGACACATCTCGCTGTCTTCGTCGCCTTCGGGGCTCAGCAGAAGTGTGACGCAGTGGAACTTGCCGCTGACAACGGCCTTGGCGGCGGCGTTGGGGCGGTAGTTCAACCGCTCGGCGATGCCCAGAACCTGCTTGGCCCGCTCCTTGGCCTTGCTGTACACGGGCACGCTTTGGGCCCGAAGAATCCGCGAAACCGTCATCTTCGAGACGCCCGCTTCTTGGGCAATCTGTTCCATGATAGACATTATGTTCTCAAACCCACGAGTTGTACCTTGCCTCGGCCTTGAATGGTGAGATTGTAGATTGCATATTGCATATTGCATATTGCAAATTGCAAATTGAACAGCAAAGAGGCAGGATCGCGCGTCTTCGCCGGTTCTTCGCTTTTCAATCTGCAATATTCAATTTGCAATATGCAATTGTTTTTCGACGCGCTCCTTGGCCTCGATGATCGGCGGCTGGTTCCATTCGATTTTCAGGGACCGGGTGTAGGCGTCCAAGGCGCCCTTGTAGTCCTTTTGTTTTTCGAGGATCTGCCCGATGCGATTGTAGGGCAGGGGGGTGCCGGCGCCGGCGGCCGCCCAGGCGCGGTACACTTCGAGGGCGGCCTTTTCGTCGCCGCTTCGCTCGGCGATGTCGCCCAAGGCCTGGTG
>CAZYDC010000594.1:0-1977 GCA_964646065.1 uncultured Planctomycetaceae bacterium
GGCTCGCGGCTGATAGCCGATCTGCACGTGGTCGTCCTTCCAGGCGCTCAGGACGATTGGCTGGGCCGTGGTGGCCTGCTTGTCGATGAGGATGCGGTCGTCATAGTTGCCCGCCTTGACCCAGATCGTGTCGCCCGGCCCCGAGGCCTTGACGGCGGGGGGGATGGTCTTGAAAGGCAGGGCCTCGGTGCCGGCGTTCTTGTCGTCGGCCTTGGCGTTGTGCTGGTCCACGAAATACTCGCCGCCTTGCGCTACCGGTAGGGAGACCAGAGATAAAACGCAAACCAAGGCGAGAATTTTTGGAAGAGGGTTCTTTCGGGTGCCATGCCCAAGTCTGCGCGGGCATGTCTTCCACGGGCCAACATGCCCGCGCGGACTTGGGCATGGCACCCGAATCGACATCGCTCGAATTGACATCGCTCGAATTGGCAGGAAACCTTGACGTGTCGGTAGAATTCGCTTCATGGGAATCGTTCTCCTTAAGAGGTACAACACACACTATACTGCGGCGTTTCGACAAGCAAACATCATTCGTCGCCGCTGCGCGTTTCGAGTTCTTCCCATCGCACCAGCGCGGCGGCGAGATCCCGCTGCACCTGCTCCAGTTCGTCGTTGAGGGCCGTGATCTCGGCGGGGGGCTTCTTGTAGAAGGTCGGGCCGGACATCTCCTCATGCACTTCCCGCTGCCGGTCCTCGAGCTTCTGGATCTTGGCGGGCAGGGCGTCCAGCTCGCGCCGCTCGTTGAACGACAGTTTCTTTTTGCCGCCGGCCGGCGCGGCCTTGGTGGGCGCGTCTTTCTTTTTGGGCGCGGCCTTCTGGCTTTCCGCTTCCCGGGCCTTGCTCGCCTGATCCTGCCGCCGCCAATCGTCGTACCCGCCGACGTACTCGCCGATCTGCCCCTCGCCTTCGAGGACCATCACGCTGGTGGCGACGTTGTTGAGAAACGCCCGGTCGTGGCTGACCATCAGCACCGTTCCGGGATATTCCACCAGCAGGTCCTCCAGCAATTCCAGCGTCTCGGCGTCCAGGTCGTTGGTCGGCTCGTCCAGCACCAGCAGGTTGGAGGGCCTGGTCATCAGCTTGGCCAGCAGCAGCCGGTTCCGCTCGCCGCCGGACAACTCGGAAATGGGGCTTCGCGCTCGCTCCTTGGAAAACAAAAAGTCTTGCAGGTAGCCTATCACGTGCTTCCCCTGTCCGTTGACGGTAATCATGTGCTGGTTGCCGGCCACGTTCTCCTGCACCGTCAGCGTCTCGTCGAGCTGGGCGTGAAGCTGGTCGAAGTACGCGATCTCCAGCCGCGTGCCCTGCCGCACCAGGCCGCGCTGCGGCGTCAGCTCGCCCAGCAGCACCTTGAGCAGCGTGGTCTTGCCCGAACCGTTAGGCCCGATGATCCCGATCTTGTCGCCTCGCATGATCCGCGTGGTGAAGCGATCGACGATCACGTGCTTGCCGTAGGCGAAGCAGGCGTCCTTGGTTTCGACCACCAGCCGGCCCGAGGGCGGGGCGCCTTGCAGTTGCAGCTTGGCCGTGCCGACGGCTTCCTTGCGGGCGCGACGCTGCTCGCGCATCTCCGCCAGGGCGCGCCGGCGACCCTCGTTGCGGGCCCGCCGACCCTTGACTCCCTGCCGGATCCAATCCTCCTCCTGCTGCAATCGCTTGTCGAACACGTGCGACTCGTGGGCCTGCACTTCCAGCAGCGCGGCCTTGCGATCCACGAAGCTGTCGTAGTCGCACATCCAACTGGACAAATGGCCGCGGTCGATTTCCAGAATGCGCGTGCTCAGCCGCGCCAGGAACGCCCGGTCGTGCGTCACGAACAGCAGCGTCCCCGGGTAGGTCAGCAGAAACTCCTCCAGCCAGAGGATCGCCAGGAGGTCGAGGTGGTTGGTCGGTTCGTCCAGCAGCAGCAGGTCGGGCCTGCTGAGCAGCGCCCGCGCCAGCAGCACGCGCCGCTTCATGCCGGCGGAAAGAGTCTCG
>CAZYDC010000594.1:1987-2841 GCA_964646065.1 uncultured Planctomycetaceae bacterium
CGAACAGGGCGTCCTCGGGCAGGCTCATTTTGGACAGCACCGTGACGATCTCCTGGTGCATCGACCAGCCGGAGTTGGCCTCCAGCACGTGCTGCAATTCGTGCAACTCGTCGAGGTGGGCGGGGTCGGGGCGCAGGTCGGACTGGCGGCTGACCTGGTGATACCGCGCCAAGGCCGTGCCCACCTCGCCCAGGCCCGCCGCCACCGTGTCGTACACGCTGCCGTACAGGTCCTGCGGGATCTCCTGGGTCAGGCTGGTCGCGCGCAAGCCGACCATGCGGGTGATCTCGCCGCTCTCGGGCGACAGGCGCCCGGTGAGCAATTTCAGCAGCGTGCTCTTGCCCGAGCCGTTGCGCCCGACCAGCGAAATCCGCTCGCCCATCTCGATCTGCACGTCGATGCCTTCCAGCACCGGCTGGCCGCTGTAGCCGACAGTAACATTACGAAGCGTTATTAAAGCCATGTCTCACATTCAAGGGTTCTCATTCCACTCGCGCGGCCAAGGTGCCGCCCAAACGGATTCTACTCGAAATTCCGAAGGGACTGTTCCCATTTTCCGGATGAAGAAACGGCGAACCGGCGAATGTCGAACAATCGAAAGGCGAATGCAGAAGTGAAGAGTCGGAATTCCAGGTCCTTTACTTCCGCATTCGCCTTGAAAGAACTTGGCGACAAACCTCCGCCCGACTCGCAACCCGGCAAACCGTAAAAAGGGGACACTCAACTTTTCCCTTCTTTGGTTCTCATCCAATTTAAGTGCCTAACGCACTACGAAAGTCCCCACATAACCTAGGTAGGATTTATCGCTTTTTTGCCAACGGCAAAGCACCAAAGGGGTTCATCCGGCGGAAGCG
>CAZYDC010000595.1:0-2836 GCA_964646065.1 uncultured Planctomycetaceae bacterium
TGGCTTCCCGACAGGTTCTAATAGGTTACGAACCATGTCAGAAACCCGGATTCTTCCCCGTTTTCCTTCGTCGTTTTCCTCTGAGGTCTCCGTACGACTAACAGCACAGATCTTGAAATTTCGTAACGATTTTCTTCAATCCGCAATCCGCAATCCGAAATCCGCAATTGGTTGCGGCCAAAGGCCGCGCTGTGTTCCTCGTGGCGTGTTGTTGTCGTTTCGCCGCGTGCCGGAAAATTTACGCACACCCCTCAAGGTGGCATGGCGACAAACAACGTCGCCACGCCAACCTCCAGTCGGTATGATGTTCATCCGAAAGGAAACGTTGATGACTGAATTGAAATCCGAAACGTTTGAAGGACTTGAGGGGTACTGGTTGCGGTCGGCCGTGGCGGAGGCGTTTGTGACGGCCAGGCCGCTGCCGCGCGTGGCGGCGTTTCGACGGGTCGGCGGGGTCTCGCCGCTTTGGACGACCACGGCCAACCAGTTCTATGGCGTGCGGACGTGGTTCCTGGAGCCGGTGCAGTTGGATACCGCTCCGCTGCCGGCGATCCAGCCTGCCCAGGCGGCGCGGATGGGGGCGCGAGGGATTCGCCTGACGGCCGGGCCCGAGCCGACGACCGGGCTGCAGGTGATTATGGAAATCTCGCTGGACGAGACGCTGCCGGTGCTGAACGTCCGTCACGGCCTGAAGAACCTTCTCGACAAGCCGCGCGAGCTGGCGGCTTGGGCGATCAACGTGGTGCCTCATCGCGGGGTGGCTGTGACTCCGCTGGCGGGCGATCCGAAAATTTTCCGCTCGTATCTTCTCTACACGGGCGTCGATCCGACCGACCCGTCGCTGTGGCTGGGCAAGGACGCGATCGGCATCGACTACCGCATGCCCGCGCAGGCCGGGTGGGTCAAGACCGGAACGAACACGGACGCCGGATGGGTCGCCTACGCATCGGGTGGCATGGCGATCAAGTCCACCGTGGCGTACGAACCGGGCGCGACGTATCCCGAGGGCGGCGGGACGATCACGATGTATCAGTCCGGCAAGAAGGTGGACGAGGGCTTCTGCGAGATCGAGAACGTCGGCCCGTTCAAGCGAGTGCGCCCCGGCCGGACGCTGTGGCTGGACCAGAAACTCGAACTGCTCGCCGGCGTGGAGATCCAGGGCGAAGGCCCGGACCAGTGGCGAGCGGCGGTGGAGGGCGGCCGCTTGTAGTCGTTTGTAGTGGCTCCGTAAGGGGCTTCTTCATCTTACGAATCAAGAATCGCCTTACGGCGACACTACGAACGAAACGGCGAAAGTTAGACACTGGCTGCCGGAGGTGATAACATGATGGTTGAGGAGCCGCGCCAATGATCTTAGGCCTTCCAATCGATCACAACCAGATCAACGAGTTCTGCCGCAGGTGGAAGATCAAGGAGTTCTCCCTCTTTGGTTCCATATTGCGGGACGACTTCCGTCCGGACAGCGACGTGGACGTGCTGATCGAATTCCTGCCCGAGGCCCAGTGGAGTTTGTTGGATTGGGTGCGGATGATCGAGGAATTGAAAGCGGTTTTCGGCCGGGAGGTTGACTTGACGTCGAAGGCGGGGCTTCGGAACCCCTTCCGGCGCCGATCCATACTATCCAGCCGCGAGGTCGTCTATGCCGCCTGAAAAAAGCGAGAGTCTAAAATGAGCGAACTTACGGTTCGTCCTTGGCGGCCTTGAGGAAGAGGTTCAGTTCGTTTTCGAGTTGCCCCAGCACATCCCGGCAGGTGCGCACCAGTTCGGCCATTCGCTCCCAATCCAGGCGGTACGAGTAGAGGTGCCCAGCAGCGGGGAGATCGAATCGACATGCTCCCGGAGCATCGCCAGTTCCAACTCGAGCTCTTCGGTGAGTTCAGGCCACACGCTGGAGTTTCCCTTTACGCTTGAGGTAGGCCGTGAACAAATTTTCCTGGTCCAGGTCGATCAAGTCGAGCGGCCGGCCCAACGCTTCTCTGGCCCGCCCCATCGCGCGGAAATAGACTTCCGCCGGCAATCCCGAGACCGCCAGGTCAATGTCCGAATGTTCCCGAAGCGTCCCGGTGGCCGCGGAACCGAATACGTAGACTTCCTTCGCGCCGAATTCCTTCAGCGCCGCCGCCGCGCGATCAACGGCCCGTCGAATGTCTTCATCCATTCCGTGTCTCCCTGAAAGGCTCAAGTCCAAGAAATACCCGGCCACTCCCCGCAAAGCAAGGTAAAAGCCGTTTGTAGTGGCTCCGTAAGGGGCTTCTTCGCTTTGCGGCGACAGTGCGAACCAAGAATCGTCTTACGGCGACACGGCGAACGCGTTACAATGCCCGCATGAGCGAACTCACGCGGACGACATTGGCGATCGCCAAGGATTTGCTGGGGAAGTTCGACCAGTGGATGGCCCGGCACGGGTACGGGAACCGGTCGGAGGCGGTGCGCGACCTGATCCGCCAGGCGCTGGTGGAGCAGGAGTGGGCGGACCCCAAGGCGGCCGTGGCGGCCTCGCTGAGCATCCTCTACGACCACGCCGAGCACGCGCTGGCCCAGCAGTTGGCGGGCTTGCAACACGAAGACCATCACGCGATCCTGTGCAGCCAGCACGTTCACCTGGACCACCATCGATGCCTGGAGGTGATCCTGATGCGCGGAACGGCGGGGCAGTTGCGGCGGATCTCCGACGCGATTGTGTCTACCCGAGGAGTCATCGCGGGGAAGCTGACGCTGATGAGCCTGAGCTTGTAAGACACAGTCATTCATGTTCGTCCAACGAACACCCTAAACCATGAAAATGCGTTTTAGCCGCTGAGGTCGCAGAGAAACTGAGGAAAGCAAGAAGCAACGA
>CAZYDC010000596.1:0-2824 GCA_964646065.1 uncultured Planctomycetaceae bacterium
CCGCCCGAAGCCGTCTTGTCCAACGTGACCTTGCCCGGACTGTGCCAGAACAGGTCGATTCTTTCCGAGACGGCGTTCTGCACCTCGTCCAGCACCAGCAGCATCTTGCCCACCTGGGTCTGCGGCTGGACGAGCATGATCACGTGCCGCATGTGGTGGACGTTTTCGCCGCAGGCGATTCCGGCGTCGCAGGCGACCCAGCGGAAGTTGCGTCCGACCTGGGCCTCGACGATCTCGCCCTGGGCCTCGATGTGATGATCGCGGCAGCCCACCAGCAGCGTGTTGTGGTTGGCCGCCTGGACCTGGAAGAACTCGCCGTGCGGCTGGTCGGCGGACTCTGCGGGGTACGGCGGCAGACCCAGATCCGACAGCAGCGTCTGGGCCTGGACCTGCAACTGAAGCGAGCACATGTCGCGATGGCTGTGATTGGCCGAAAGATCGCCCGTCTTGACCGACACGTAAAACGACGGGTGCGCCTCAGGCGAACCCGATGGCGGCAGCCAGGTATCCGCAATGGCCGCCCAGCCGATCTCGTGGAACACCCGGAGCGGCTGAAGATCCGGCACGGTCGGGCTTTCCACGTCCGTCGGACGGAAGAGAATGGCCAGCCCCGCCGCGGACCAGTCGGTCGTGCCCACGTCGCGGTGGAACGCGAAGCGGTCCAGCCACCAGGCGATTTCCCTGGTGCCGAAGTGCTTGACCAGCAGGTACAGCGCTCCGTAGAGCGGCACGCGTTCTTCCAGGCTTTTGGGCAGCTCGCCGAATCCGGCGTATCGCCCGTGGGGCGTGAAGTACACGGGGAACAGGCCTGTGGCGTCCATGCCGCGGCAGTGGAAAATGGACTGGTCGTCCAGGCACCGGCGAGCCGCCTCGCCCAACAGCAGGAGGTACCGCATCGCGTAGCCCCAGAACCCCAGGCCTTCTTCCCAGCCGCCCTCGCGACCCAACGCGTCGAAGAAATGTTTCAACCCCGCGCGGGCCTGCTGATAGGCCTCGCGGGCCGAAGGCTCTTCGTCCGAAAGCGCCAACGCCACCAGGCCGCAACCGCTATTGATTACGGCGTTCCAACTATGAGAACAACTATACCACCAAGCCTTTTTCGCCACCGCCTGCCGGTAGGGCTCGATCACCCGGTGCCGCAGCGCGTGGATCACACGCAGGCGATCCACCTCGGTCATATCGTTCCACAGCCAGTCCAGCCCCACCACGGCCGCGACGCCCGCCTCGGCCGTGCACAGATCGACCATCGTGGAATTCGCCGGCGGCGAAACCGGCTTGTCCGTCGCGGGCCCAGCGACATCCTGAGCGGCCGCGGGCGGCCCGCCCGCCGGGGTGAAGTCCGATCCCCGATGGTTCGTCGGTTCATGCCACACCGACCAGGACACCAGGTTCTTGAGCTCCTCGAGGGCCCGGTCGCGATAGGCGGCGTTGGAGTCGATATGGTGGGCGACCAGCAAATCCATGATGCGCCCCTGCGCGGTCCGGGCGGCCTTGAGCGCCGCCATCGAATCGCCTCGCTGCGAAAGGTCCCGCCACTGAGTCTCGCTGACCGGCGAGGACTCCAGCGTCATGGCGCATCGCTTGCGGAGCGTGTCGTATATGACGTCGAAGGGCTTCTGCGCGATGTGCCCGCGAAGCGACTTCATTTCATCCCGGCCGGAAAGTATGTCACGTCTCATGGAAGAAAGTCTATTCGCCTGGCATATCAAATGCAAGAACGCGAGTGGCTACGGACCACAAAACGTAGCATGGGCATCTTGCTCATGAGTCTCACGGGCGTCCCGCCCGTGTGTAGCATGGGCATCCTGCCCATGTCTTTGCTGTTGCCGTTGCTGTTGCCGTTTCTGTCAGAGAAGAAAAAGACCAAGAAGAACATGGGCAAGATGCCCATGCGACTCACGGGCGAGACGCCCGTGCTACGTCTTAAGGGTCAGCACGTTTGTCGCCTCGTATCGGCCGGCGACCAGGAGCGGAAAGGACGAAGACAGGATCTGGCGGTGCGTCCGCATGGCCAGATCGGGCGTGTTATTTTTTTCCGAAAGGTGAGCCAGGCAGGCCCACTGGAGTTTGGGCGAGGCCGCCCGGGCCAACAGCTCGGCCGCCTCGAAATTGGAGATGTGTCCGTGGTCGCTGAGGATCCGCTCCTGCAATTGCGGAGGGTACGGCCCGTTGGCCAGCATCTCGGGGTCATAATTGCTTTCGATAAACATGCCGTCCAGCGAGGCCACCAGGTCGGGCAATGCGTCGAACACGTGGCCGAGGTCGGTCAAAACGCCCAGCCGCCGCGATCCGTCGTCGATCACGAAGACCACGCCATCGGCGGCATCGTGAGGGGTGGACACGGTCTGGACCCGCACGTCGCCGAAAACCATTTCCCCGCCTGCGTCAAAGTGGCGGATTTCCGCGAGCCGCCCAAGCCCGCAGCCGCGCTGCGCGGCCTTGAGCGTCGGTTCGGAAATGAAGATCGGCAGGCCGAACTTTCGCTGGTACACGCCGGCGCAACTGACGTGGTCGCTGTGATCGTGCGAGATGATGACGGCATCGACCTTGCGGATGTCCTTGCCCAGGGCTTCGAGCCGCTGCTGGGCCCGCAGGCCGCTGATGCCCGCGTCGAACAGCAACCGCCGGCCCCCCGCCTCCACGTAGATGCAGTTGCCGTTGCTGCCGGATTGAAGCGAAATCGCAATCATCGATTCACTGTACAGTCCGCGATTTCCAATTCCAATTCGATTTTTACTCCGAGCGCGTTTCGGTTTCCGGTACGTAGCATGGGCATCTTGCCCATGAGTCACACGGGCGTCCAGCCCGTGACTTTACTTTTGTT
>CAZYDC010000597.1:0-2824 GCA_964646065.1 uncultured Planctomycetaceae bacterium
AAACGGCATGATCAGCGGCAAGAACTGCCCCGGCCCGATGTACTGCCACTGCATGGCCTCGCTGATGCTCTCGGAGGTCTCGGGAATGGTGGACCGCCCTCGGCAGGTCAAGATCGACGCCGTGCTTCCCAAGGCCATGAGCCTGATCCTGGCCGCCCAGCAGGTGGCCAAACCGGCGGAGATGCAGGGCGGCTGGCGATACGGTCCCACCGCCGCCGACAGCGACATCTCGTGCAGCGGTTGGGCGCTCATGGCCCTTCGCTCGGCCCGCAACAACGGCTCGCCGGTGCCCAAGCAGGCCATCGAAAACGCGGTCAAGTTCCTGATGAGCTGCCACATGCCCGACGGCGGCTTCGCCTACCAGCCTCACGGCGGGTCGGGTCCGGCCCGCACGGGCGTGGGGCTTTTGGGCCTGGAGCTCTGCGGCCACCATCGCGACGTCGCCGCCGTCGGCGCGGGCGACTGGATCCTCAAGAACCTGCCCAAGAACTACGGCGAGGGCTACTTCTACTACGCCCTCTACTACACCAGCCAGGGCATGTTCCAACTGGGCGGAAACTACTGGGACACCTACGCCCTGAACCTCTACAACATGATGATCAAGTTCCAGCAGCCCGACGGCTCCTGGCCGCAAGGCAGCGGCGCCGAAGGAACCGAGGGCTTGTGCTACTCCACGGCCATGGGCGTGCTGTCCATGAGCGTGTCCTACCGCCAGTTGCCCATCTACCAGCGGTAACGCCTACCGCATCAGAACCCGTTCTGCCCGACGGTGAACTCGTCCTGCCCAACGCGAAACTCGATCTGCCCAACCGGAACCCGTTCTGCCCGACTGGCCCGTGTTCTGCCCGATTCGTGGATCGATAAGTGTCTTATATAAAGCATGTTGTCACTTTCAGACCTCGTTTTCGCGCGTTTTCCGAGCAATGCTACGGTAGTTCCACAGTCAGTTGTCGGGTGCCGTGTCGGGTGCCATGCCCAAGTCCGCGCGGGCATGTGCGCACCACGTAAGTATGTCTGGGTCGTGCGCTCATGCCCGCGCGGACTTGGGCATGGCACCCATCGATCCGTCCCTGTCATATTCACTTTTCAAACAGTATCCGCGAGCCTCTATCAGGCCCGCGCGAGGCTCGCGAAAAAAAACACGCGCCTCTATATATAGGGCCGTTTTGACCGGTTCGGAACGGGAAAAAACTAGCGCGGCGTGCCATCTCCCGGCCGGGCCGGGAGATAAAATCTTGCTCCAAAACAGGATTTATTTTTGCTCGACAAATTTCGAGCGCCAACGTTACATTTTTGTCACGCCCTGGGAATCGGGGACAGACACCGATTCCGCAGATGGAATCGGTCTCAGTCCCCGATTTTCAGCGTTCCGGTTCGACCTGGACGGTGCCGTTGCCCAGGCGGATTCGCAGGCAGCCTTCTTTCCAGGTTTCGTGAACCTCGCGGGCTTGGTGAAGTTTGTGGTAAAAACTCGCGCCGGGCTTGGCCGGGTCGAGCGGGGCGGGGTCGTGCGAGTTGCTGATGACCACCGCGCGCGGGGCGACGGCCTGCACGAAGCGGTCGGTGCTGGAGACGAACCCGCCGTGGTGGGGCATCATCAGCACGTCGCATTTCAAGGCCTGCGGGTTCTTCAGCAGCGAATCCTCCTCGTACTGTACCGCGTCGCCGGCGATGAGGATGGTGTTTCCGTCGCAGGTCACTCGAAGGGCGAGCGAGGTGTCGTTGACCACATACCTGGGCGGCATCTGCGCGGGCGACCAGAGCACCTGCACGCGCACGTGCGAACCCAGCGCGACCTCCTGCCCGGTCTGGAGCCGCACGATTTGAACGTGCTGCTCGCCGGCCTCGTCGAGGACCTGGGTGATTTGCGGCTCCTGTTTGGCGGACTGGGCCCCGAAGAAATTATTGAGGAAAAGCGTTCGCGGCGGGTCCGCCGGCAGCAGGCCTATGAGGGCGTTGTAGTGGTCGGCGTCGGCGTGGGAGATGAAGATTTCGTCGGGCGCGGGCAGCCGCCGCTCGCGGAGGAAGGGGGCCAGGATGGTGCGATAGACGTCGAAGGCGCCGCGCGTTCCGGCGTCGAAGATGTACGTTTGGCCTTCGGGATCCTGGAGGACGACGCACTGTCCGGCCCCGACGGCCAGCACGTGGATTTCCGCCAGCGCCGGCGGCGGCGCGGGCCGCTGACTTTGCACGGTCCAGCCGGCCAGCGCGACCGCGCCAACGGCGATCCAAACCCAGGCTAGCGGGATGCGCCGCCGCAACCAGACCATCGCCACCAGCGCGTAGCACAGCAGCACCCAGCCGGGGCTGACCGGCCGCATCGGCAGGCACAGGCCCGGCAGCGCCTGCGACCATCGCACGCAGTGCTCCAGCAATCCGGCGGACCACGCGGAGAAGTTGCCGACCGCCTCGGAGAGGTTGGGCATCGGCCAGAGCAGCGCCAGCGAGATGTGCCCGCTGACCAGGACCATCGTCACCGGCACCGCGAGCACCACCGTCAGCAGGGCGGAATAGGGGCTGAACATGCCGAAGTGGTACGCCGCCAGCGGCGCCGAGATCACGAACGCCACCATCGAAAACGCCGCCGTGCTCATCGCCCAGTCGCCGGCCTTGTGGTACAGCCAGCGCCGCACTCGCTGGTCGTGGCGGAAGACCATCAGCCCGCGCCGGTGCAGGAACCGCCCGAACAGCCGCTGCCGCAGAGGCTCGGTCAGCAGCACCAGCCCCAACACGATGCCGAAGCTGAACTGGAACCCGGCTGAGAACAAGTCCAGCGGGTCGGCGATGTGATCTTTGTGCAGCACCAGCGCCAGTTGCGAGCCGA
>CAZYDC010000598.1:0-2817 GCA_964646065.1 uncultured Planctomycetaceae bacterium
CGCCCTCCACGCGGACATCGTCCACCCAGATGTACCGGATGTCGTCGGGGCGATTGGCGGAATACCATTCGCCCTGAAGGTTGATCTGCACGAACCCGTCGCCGCTGGAGACGAATTCCACCCACGACTGCTCCCAGTTCCGTCCGAGCTTCTTGTGGACCTCCAGGCCGGTCTTGGCCTTGTCGCCCAGGTAGCCGGCGGGTCCGGCGAGGGTGCCGCGCGAGGTCTTCGTGAGGGCGATGTCAAAGGCTCGATCGACCACGCCCAGGTCGAACCGGGCGCTGGACATCTGTTCGGGTTCTGCCGCGTGCGAGGCGGAGGCCAGGACGGCCAGCAGGGGAAGCACGATCGTTGCAACAAGGGAAAGCCTGAATGTCATGGAGTTGTCCTTAGTTCGTGGCCAATGGAAATCGACGACACGAGTTTAACCGAGCGGACGGAAGAATGTTCCAGAAAAATACGGCCGTGGATTCTCCTTGACAGAACCGACGGCCATGTCGGATGCCATGCCCGGCAAGGGTGCCATGCCCAAGTCTGCGCGGGCATGTCTTCCACGGGTGAACATGCCCGCGCAGACTTGGGCATGGCACCCAGAAATGGCACCCTGCAGTTTCTTTGCAAGATTGCCCAGTGGGGAGCGTTAAGCTTATAATGGGGGATGTCGAGCCCCAGGATATCGGTGCGCTGACAGGGCGTCGCCGTTGACGTGCCCGAGGGCCCAAGAAAGTTACTGGAACCTTCAAAGTCGGCGAAGGTGTTTATACGATATCTGGTAGTGGAACGGGATGCCGTGTCCAGATTTGTGAAAGGCAAGGAGAACACGAAATGCTCCGGAAAAACACGCTTGTAAAGGCACTGATCGCAACGGCGGTCTTGAGCGTCGTCATGATCCAGGCGGCAGTGGCCCTCGCTGACGGCGTGTCCATCGGCGTGGTGGTGTCCAAAGGCAACAACGACGAGTCGATCACGTTGTCCGACGAAGACGGCACCCGGCTGACGTACACAGCCAGGGGGTTTCGCTGGAGACTGGTGCCGGGCGCGGTGGATGCGATCACTCAGACGCCCATCCGCAGCACGGTGAAGGTGACCTGGCAGACGGACCGGCACACATTGACGCAACTGACGGTCCTGTGCCCGCCGGCCTCGAAGCCCACGTCCAGCGAAGGCACGTTCATAGGCGTGCTCACGGCCAAGGGGGAAAAGTTTGTCATCGTCAAAGGCGGCGACGGCGATCCGCTGAAGTTCATCGCGCATCAGACCGTCTCCGGCCGTGACACCACGCCGGACCCGGACGCGATCAAAGCCATCACCAATCGCAGGGTCAATGACCGGGTCTTTGTGAAGTGGGATCTGGATAAACAGGAGAACCAGTGTCTGACCGAGTTGCGGCTGGCCAAGCCCGGCGAGAAGACCACCTATCCCAAGAGAGACGCCAACAAGACCACCACCCCCACGACGTCCACCAGCCAGGAAGGCGGCACCGTGATCGGCAGGGTGGATGACATCGGCGGCGTCGGCATCGCGGTCAGGAACGCCGAGGGGAAGGTCGAGCATTATTTGCCCCGCATGGTTCCGGCCGACGGCGACAAGCCTGCCCGCCTCGATCCGGACATCCTCAAGACGATTTCCAACATTCACATGGACGCCACCGTGCAGATCACCTGGGTCCAGGATGACAAGACCAAGCGCATCACCGCGATCAAGACGGTTCCCCGGGGCACGACCCAGCCGGTGGACGATTCGGGCAAGCCCCTCAGCGCGGACGGGACCAAGGACGCCGGCGGCGAGACCGTCAAGGTTGCCGACTTCAAGGACGGCGACGAAGGCACGTTCGCGGGCACCGTGCTGGAAAACAGCTCGGCTTCCGTGACGATCCGGACGGACGAGGATTCGCCGCGCAAGCTCAAGTTCGCTCCCCAGTGGATCGGCGGCAGCCCGGCCGAAGGCGGGGGCCTCGACCAGGCGATGCAGAAGATCATGGAGAAACTCAAGCCCGGACAGAAGGTCCAGGTCAAGTGGCTCTACCAGGAGCGGCTCCATGCCGTGAGCATCACGCCCAGCGGCGGCGCCTCGGAAAAGCCGGCCTCGGAATCCAAGGACGCGCAAAGCAGCACCTACACCGGCACCCTGATCCAGAAGAACGACGACTCGATCACCGTGAAGATCGACGGCGACAATCCGCAGACCCTGAAGTTCATTCCAAAGGAAAATGACAAGGACATGCTCACGACGTTCCGTAACATCGACGTCGGAACCAAGGTCCAGGTGCAGTGGGTGTCCGACGAACACCTGCGGGTGGTGAAGCTCACCAAGGCCAGGACCGAATAAAAAGCGTGGCACCCCCAAGTCCGCTTGGGGGTGTCGGGGACCGCGCGTGCAACCAAGACACCCCAAAGAAGACTTGGGGGTGCCACCGGACATGGCGACAAACAACAGCCTGCCCGCATGGGTTGCCATGCTGCCATCGCGCGCGGAAATCCAATGCAAATCTCCGGTCGGCGCCGATATTATGAGAGTATGGCGAACGAACGAATTTTTGTCGGTCTTTACAGCGGCTGGGCCACCGACGGCGTCGACGCGGCGATGATCGCCGTCTCGGGGCGCGGGCAGAAAATGAAAGTGCGGCAACTGCACCAGTCGCATCTGGCGTATCCCCAGGACCTGCGCCGGCGAATCATGGACCTGTCGGCCGAGGATTCCATTGGGCTCTCCAAGTGGGTCGCGCTGAACCAGGAGGTCTCGACGGTTTTCG
Source organism: uncultured Planctomycetaceae bacterium (assembly GCA_964646065.1). Taxonomy (GTDB): domain Bacteria; phylum Planctomycetota; class Phycisphaerae; order SM23-33; family SM23-33; genus CAZYDC01. The sequence continues at coordinate 2,753 of CAZYDC010000598.1, forward strand.
CCGAGGCGGCCGAGGCGGTCATCAAGCTGTTGGGCCGCCCGTCGCATGAAATCCACGCCGTCGGC
>CAZYDC010000599.1:0-2808 GCA_964646065.1 uncultured Planctomycetaceae bacterium
AGACTCCGCGGATCGAGCGGTCGGCCTGGAAGGGCTTTTCCGAGTTGGCCGAGGACGCCCAGCCCCGCCGCCGGGTCAACCTGCGGCAGGAAGAGGAAGTCCAACTCTTCTTGCAGTTCAATTACGCTCGATACCGCCTGTCCAAACTGGTGACCGCCCAGACCCGCCGCGCCAGCCTGCTCCGCGCCAAGGCCATGCTGCACTGGCATCGACGCGCCTGCGACGCCCGCGACGCCCTGGTCGAGTTCAACATGGCCCTGGTGCTTTCGATGGCCAAGAAGGTCTATTTCTCCAGCGTGGACCTGGGCGACCTGATCAGCGAAGGGAACATCGCCCTGCTTCGCAGCGTGGAGAAGTTCGACGTGGCCCGCGGCTACCGGTTCTCCACCTACGCCTGCGGGTCGATCCTCAAGGCCTTCGGCCGCCTGGCGCAGAAAGTCGGCCGCTATCGCCACCTGTTCCCGATGGAATACGATCCGGAGCTGGAACAGGGCGACGCAGAAGGCGAGAAGCATGACAGCCAGTGGAGCGAGTCGGTGGACGAGCTCTTGGACGTGATCTCCCGCAACAAGGCCGGGCTGACCAAGCTGGAGCGAACGGTCATCATGGAGCGGTTCGCCCTGGCCACACGCGATCAAGGCCGCACGCTGGCCCAGGTCGGTCAACGCATCGGACTGACCAACGAGCGGGTCCGTCAGATCCAGAACCGCGCCCTGGGCAAGCTCCGCCAGGTCCTGGCGGGTTGAAGACGTAGCGCGTTGAGCGTAAGGCGTAGAGCGTAACAGCGAAGAAAGACCGTGGAGCGTAGCGCGTGGCGCGTAGGGCGTAACGGCGAAGAAACTGCAAGAGCCAGCGGGATCGTCGGATCGCCGGCTCCGGTTCGTTTCTGTTCTTGCTTTTTCTTCGCTGTTACGCCCTACGCTCCACGCCCCACGCTTGTTTTTCGTCGCCGTTTCCGTCAGAATCCGTGCGACATTACGGAGACGCGACATGATAGAACTGACCTCGTCGAACCTTCCGCCGTTGCGGATGCCTTGGAAGAACTGCATCGCGGTGGGGCGGGCGTATGAACTTTTGCGGCAGGATCTGCTGGAGCATCTGGCCAAGGTGCAGCGGGAGATCAGCTTTCGCTACTGCCGGTTCCACGGGATATTTCACGACGACATGGAGGTGGTGGTCCGCCGGCCTGACGGGACGCTGGCGTTCCAGTGGCACCAGGTGGATAAAATCTACGACGCGCTGCTGGCGCTAGGCCTGCGGCCGTTCGTGGAGTTCGGGGCCATGCCTCGTGCCCTGGCCAGCGGCGAGCAGACGATATTCCACTGGAAGATGAACGTCACCCCGCCCAAGTCCTACGCCGAGTGGGGCCAACTCGTCGGGGCGATGGTGGCCCACCTGGTGGACCGTTACGGCCTGGAGGAAGTGCGGCAATGGTACTTCGAGGTCTGGAACGAGCCAAACCTCAGCGGCTTCTGGTCCGGCACGCAGGAAGAATATTGGAAGCTCTACGATGCCGCCGCTGAGGCGGTCAAGTCGGTGGACCGGCAGTTGCGGATCGGCGGGCCTGCCAGTTCCAAAGCCAGTTGGATCGAGGACATGATCGGCCATTGCCATCAAGACCGCACGCCGCTGGACTTCGTTTCCACACACCTCTATCCGCAGGATGAATACGTGGATTATCCCGGTGGCCCTTCCGGGTGTGACGTGGGCGTCTCGCCCGCGTGTGGCGAGGGCGTCTCGCCCGCGTCTTCGCCGTTTCCGGCTGTTCCTTCTTCAGGAAATGAAAAACAACAGCAAAACGCAGGCAAGATGCCTGCGACACACGCGGACAAGATGTCCGCGTCACACGCAGGCAAGATGCCTGCGACACACGCGGGCGGGACGCCCGCGTCACAAGAGGCCAGTCCCCATTTCAGCCCGTACGCGCCGGGGCAGTATTTCATTCAGCGCATCCGCGAGGCCCGGCAGCGCATCGACCGCTCGCCCATGCCTCACCTGCCGATCCACTGGACGGAGTTCAACAGCATCTCCTGCCGATCCAGCAAGGAGATCAGTTGGGTGGACAATCCGTGCGTGGACCAGATATTCGCGGCGTCGTTCGCGGCCCGCGTGTGCGCCGAACTCGACGGCGATTGCGACACGCTGTGCTGGTGGACCGCCTCGGACATTTTCGAGGAAAGCGGCATGCCGCACAGCCCGTTCTCCAGCACGTACGGCCTCTTGACGATTCACGGTCTGGCCAAGGCGTCGTTCAACGCGTTCGCGATGCTGGCCAAGATGCGAGGCGGGCGACTGGGCGTGAAGGCGTCGTCGGCGGCGCCGGAGGGTTGCGGCCTGGTGGCCACCGGCGAGCACACCTGCCGCCGCGTGCTGCTGTGGAATCACGAGTTCCCCGAGCGGGCCGCCAACGTGCGCTGGAAAGACACGCTTCGCCTGGCGGCCCCGAGTCAGGGCGACCAGAGCGTCGTGACCTCACGAATCGCCGTCGGGGCCGGCAGCGCGTATGAAACCTGGTGCGCGATGGGCCGGCCTCACAACCTCTCGACCACGGAACTGGAACTCCTGGACTCGCACAGCCGCCCGCGAATGGAGGCCCAGCGCCTCACGCCCGCCGACGGGCAGGTGGAACGGGCGTTCGACCTGGCGCCCAACGAAGTGCTCTACATCGAAATCCGCCCCTGCTCCCCCGCCGCCGTGCCCAAAGGACCCGACGCCAAGGACGTGGCCCGGTGGGACCTTGCCATGGGGGAAAGGTCGCGGTGAAGCGGAAGCGTTTGTAGTGTGCCCGTAAGGGCATTCTTCGTTCGT
>CAZYDC010000600.1:0-2660 GCA_964646065.1 uncultured Planctomycetaceae bacterium
CGTCATGCCCGATCAGCACGAACGAGCACAGGGTCGTCGCCTCCCAGAAGAACGACAGCCACTTGAGGTCGTTGGCGAGCACCAACCCGTTCATCACGCCCAGGAAACCCACCAGGAACAGAAAGAATCTGCCCTCCGGCGCCGCGGTGGCCGGGGCGTGCTCGCGATGATGTTTCATGTATCCGATGGAGTAGAAGACGATGATCGACCCCACTACGCTCACCACCAGGACCAGGATCGTCGCCAGACTGTCAGGCCGGAATGAAACCTCCGTCGAGGTCGCGTGCATGCCCCAGAATTGCTCCAGCCCCGCCAGCGCCAACTGCGCCACCGCCAGTAGCGCGATCGCCTTGCCGCGGATTCGCACGGCGATGACCAGGATCGCCAGAAGGATCGCCCCCTCCAGGATCGTCGCGACCCGCGTCGTCGGCACCCACTGCGCCGCCAGTTGGCCGGACCAGACCAGGTGTCCCAGCAGCAAGCCCAGGCCTGCCGTCACCACGGCCGACAGGCCCACGGCCACCGCTCGCGACCGACCCGGCAGCAGCCATGCCGCCAACGCAAACGCAATCGGTGCGGCCATCAACGCGGACAATAAGCAATCGATTCCCATGATTGTTTCCTGATCCAAGCTCCATTCGGAATTGTCATTTGTACCAATGTGAAGATGAGCGCGGCAAAGAAAAACGGATCGTTACCTTTTTAACGTGAGCGGCGAAATTTCCTGGCACGTGGAGAATCCAAGAGAATGGCGACGCAGTCATTCATGTCCGTTCAACGGACACCCTTATCGGCGTGATTCAAGTCAGGGTAATATTGGGTGTCAGCGCGAGGAAGGCCGTCCCGTTTGTAGTGACGCCGTAAGGCGTTTCTGGGAACGCCCTTACGGGCGCACTACAAACGAACAGGCCTGTGAGAAAGCGTTACCCGGATTTGAAACACGCCCCCGTGGTCGGGTAAGCCTGGGCGGGAAACCGCCCAGGCTTACCCGACCACACGCCCCCTTATCCCTCGTTTCCGGCTTGACGGCCCCGGAATCCGGGGTATAATGCTCATGGTAATCCGCTTTCGATGCTCGCGCCGGAACTGCGGAAGCATGTCTTAAGCGTTCAGTGGCCGCGCGGCAGCTCGCGCGGACGGAAGCATGGCAAATAGGTGCGACTAGACCCGCAGAAATCGCTCAGAATCGCTCTGGTCTTTTCGCCGAAGGAGAACACAATGTTACGAACAGTTCTGTTTGCCGTCGCTATTTGTTCGATATGCGCCGGAGCGTCCGCCTCGCCGATGTACACGGTCACGGACCTGGGGTCCTTCCCGGCTGGTTTCTCGGTCACGGGCATCAACAATTCCGGGCAGGTGGTCGGTTGGGCCACCACGAACACCGGCCTGACGTATGGATTTTTGTACAACGGGGGCTCTATTCAGAAACTCGGAACGCTCACCGGCGGCACCGAAAGCGTTGCCTATGGCATCAACAATGGCGGGCAGGTCGTCGGCGCCGCCGATACCGCCGGACCACCCACCGGCGTGTATTTCCATGCCGCTCTTTACAGCGGCTCGCAGATGCAGGACCTGGGTTTTTCGGGAACAGCCACCGGCATCAACACTTCCGGGCAGATCGTCGGCGTCAGCGGCTCGGACGCTTTTCTGTACAGCGGGGGACAGATGAAAGACCTGGGCACTCTGCCCGGCTACACCTGGGGCAGCTACGCCTACGGTATCAATACGTCCGGCCAGGTTGTTGGCGAATCCGCGACGCAGGGGGGGGTAGGCGGCCCCCAACATGCCTTTCTATACAGCGGCGTGCAGATGCAGGATCTGCAAACATTGGGAGGCACGTCAAGCTGCGCCTACGGCATCAACGATGCCGGACAAATCGTGGGATATGCCGACACCGCCGCGGGCGTTTCGGATGCCTTTCTGTATAGCGGCGGAAAGATGCAGGACCTGGGCACGCTGGGCGGAACGTCAAGCTCCGCCGAGGGAATCAACAAATCCGGGCAGGTCGTTGGGGGGTTTGTGACCGCGGGCGGCTCGTTCCATGCCTTTCTGTACAGCGGAGGGGTCATGTCCGACCTCAATTCCCTGATCGATTCCTCTTCCGGTTGGACGATTCAGAGTGCCGACGCGATCAACGACTCGGGACAAATCGCCTGCTTAGGGACCACGGGCACATTGGGGCACGTTCTGCTCTTGACGCCCACCCCCGAGCCGGCGACCGTGTCGCTGCTGGCCCTGGGCGGCCTGGCGCTGCTCCGGCGGCGACGACACGTATAGCAGGGTGCCATTCAAAACAACTTGTAGCACCCCTCTTGTGGCACGCCTCTTGTTGCACCCCTCTTGTGGCACCCCCAAGTCTTCTTGGGGGTGTCTGCATTGTGCGCGCCATCCAGGACACCCCCAAGAAGACTTGGGGGTGCCACAAAAAATGGATCTGAAAAAATAAAAAATACTTACGACGGCTAGACGCGGCTGGCCATGAGGTTATGATGACCGGCATTTGCAGAGTAAATGTTTTTTTGGAAAACAACAAACTTCATGGTATAATACACACTGTGGTCTTTGTAATGGACCCGACGCGGGCTTGCTAGAAGCTCGCGGGTGAATGCTATTTGACAACTGAATATGGGACTGGCGAGTTTCCGGGTGCCATGTCGTAG
>CAZYDC010000601.1:0-2652 GCA_964646065.1 uncultured Planctomycetaceae bacterium
ACAGGTTATAATAGGTTACGAACCATGTCAGAAACCCGGATTCTTCCCCGTTTTCTCCTGCCGTTTACCTCTGAGCTCTCTGTGCTCTCCGTGGCCTGTTGTTGTCGTTTCGCCGTGTGCCGGAAAATTTCCGCAAACCCGGTTTTTCAGACCGCCCGCTGAAAATGGTTGAGGTTCGCGCGGATTGACAGTACCGTAACGGGGTTGTCAACTTCGGAAGGACGATCGATGAACAAGACCGGTAGAGCGAAAAAGCACGGCAACTTTGCGGATCGCCGCAAGGCGGCGCTGGCCGCTGTGGCCAAGGCCGGCGCCAGGAACTTCCTGGTCAGCCGCTTCGAGGATGTCAGCTACCTCACGGGCTTCAGCGGTGACGACAGCATCCTGCTGGCCGGGCCGGGTTTCGCCTGCCTGCTGACCGACGGCCGCTACGACGAGCAGGCCCGAGACGAATGCCCGGATATAGAGATCCACATTCGCCAGGTGGGCATGGCCAAGGCCTTGGTCGAGGTTTTCAAGAAGGCCGGTCTCAAGGGCAAGCTGGCCGTCCAGGCCGAGCACATGACCCTGCGGGCCCGGCAGGTGTACGAGGAGCAGCTTCGTCCTCGCAAGGTGCTGCCCGTGGCCGAGGTGGTCACTCGCCTTCGCGAGGTCAAGGACGCCGCCGAGGTCGAGGCCATCCGCAAGGCCATCGCGGTGGCCCAGGACGCGTTCCTGTCCATGTTGCGGCAGGGCAAGAAGGCGTTCGTCGGCAGGACCGAGCGGCAGATCGCCGCGGACCTGGACTACCGCATGAGGCTGGCAGGGGCGGACAAGCCTTCCTTCGACACCATCGTCGCGGTAGGCCCGCACGGTTCGCTGCCGCACTATCGCCCGGCGGACACCGTGGCCGAGGAAGGCCAGCCGGTCCTGATCGACTGGGGCGCCGCCGTCGGAGGGTACGTCAGCGACTTGACGCGTGTGGTCTTCCTGGGTACAATTCCACCGAAATTGGCCGAGATTTACGAGGTCACCCTGCGTGCGCAGGCGGCTGGCATTGCGGCATTTAAGCACAATGCGGCGCTCAAGGCCGTAGACGCCGCCGCCCGAGACGTGATCGCCGCGGCAGGATACGGCGACAAGTTTATTCACAGCCTCGGCCACGGCATCGGCCGCGTGGTGCATGAAATGCCCTCGCTGAGCAAGCTGAGCGAGGGAAAGCTCAAGGCGGGCATGGTCGTGACGGCTGAGCCGGGCATCTATCTGCCGGGAGTCGGCGGAGTCAGGATCGAGGACGACGTGGAGGTGACGGCCAAGGGGGCCAGGGTGCTCAGTACGTTGCCTCGGAAATCGCAAGAGATGCTGCTGAAGTAGCATGGGCGTCTCGCCCATGAGTATCACGGGCATCTTGCCCGTGTCTTGGCTGTTGTCGTTGCTGCGTGAAAAAAAGAAACAACAGAAGAAGAAAAAGACATGGCCAAGATGGCCATGCTACGAACGACGGAAACCAAAATGGACATACGAGAAATCAAGCGGCTGGTGGAACTCATGGTCCACAACGAGCTGAGCGAGTTGGACATCAGCGAGGGTGAGAACAAGATTCACCTCAAACGAGGCGGGGCCGTTGTCTCGGCCGCCCCGGCGGCTCCGGTCGCCGCGCCGGCGTCCCCGGTTGCGGCGCCCGCCGCCCATGCCGCCCCGCCCGCCTCGCCCGCCGCCCCCGTTGACGGACTTGTGGAAATCCGCAGCCCGATGGTCGGCACCTTCTACGCCGCCTCCAGCCCCGACAGCGAACCGTTCGTCCGAGTCGGCGCGGCCGTTTCCGACGACAGCGTCGTCTGCATCATCGAGGCGATGAAGGTGATGAACGAAATCAAGGCCGAGCGATCCGGAACCATCGTCGAAGTGTGCGTCAAGAACGCGCAACCGGTCGAATACGGGCAGGTGTTGTTTAAGGTAAAGCCGTGAAACAGTTAATTCGCGAATCGGTTGATTCGTTAATCCGTCATCCCGCTCCGAATACGAATTGACGGATTCACGGATCAACCGCTCAACGGATTCACTAGAGGAATCAACGAATGTTCCGACGCATCTTGGTAGCGAATCGCGGCGAGGTGGCCTTGCGGATTATCCGGGCCTGCAAGGAGTTGGGCGTCGAGACCGTCGCTGTCTTCAGCGAGGCCGACCGCAACTCCAGCTACCTTCACCTGGCCGACGAACGCATCTGCATCGGAAAGGCGGCCTCCGCGGACAGCTACCTGAACATCCCGCGAATCATCGCGGCCGCCGAGATCGCCGACGTGGACGCCATCCATCCCGGCTACGGTTTCCTGGCCGAGAATTCGCACTTCGCCCAGGTCTGCCGCGACTGCAAGATCGAGTTCATCGGCCCCAGCGCACAGAGCATGAAGAACCTGGGCGACAAGATTCGCGCCAAGGAACTGGCCAAGGCCGCCAAGGTGCCCACCACGCCCGATTCCAACGGCCAGGTGGACACGGTCGAACACGCCGTCGAGATCGCCGCGAAGATCGGCTACCCGGTCGCCATCAAGGCCGCCGCCGGCGGGGGCGGGCGGGGAATCCGATTCGCCCACAACGAGGCCACCTTGCGGTCCTGTTTCAAGCAGGCGCAGAGCGAGGCGGAAATCGCCTTCAAGGATGGCCGCCTGTACA
>CAZYDC010000602.1:0-2641 GCA_964646065.1 uncultured Planctomycetaceae bacterium
CGAAACCATACCGGTGCGGCCGGACGAGGCGCTGCCGTTCGGCAGCATCACCTGCGGGCTGGCGCTCGGCAAGGACGAGCGAACGCTCTTCGCCGCCAACGGCGGGAACAACGCGGTGGCCGTCATCGCGCTGGGGCAAAAGAGCGAACTCAAGGGTTTCATCCCGGCCGGCTGGTTCCCCGGCGCTGTGGCGACCGACGGCGAGCGGTTGTTCATCGTCAACATCAAGGGCGACGGGCAACCCCCGCCCTCCAAACCCGGCCAGCACGCCTACAACTCGCGCGTGTACCGCGGCAGCGTCAGCAAGGTGGACCTGCCATCGGACAAGGAACTGGAGCAGTACACGCAGCAGGCCCGCGTCGACGCGATGGTCCCGCAATCGCTCCAGGCAACCGAAAAGGCCCAGGACGGCGTCAAGGCCGTGCCGGTGCCGCCGCACGTGGGCGAACCGTCGGTCTTCAAGCACGTCGTCTATGTGCTCAAGGAAAATCGGACCTACGATCAGATCCTGGGCGACATGAAGCAGGGCAACGGCGACCCGCATCTTTGCGTTTATGGCCGGCAGGTCACGCCCAACCATCACGCGATTGCCGAGCAGTTCGTGCTGCTGGACAACTACTATTGCAACGGGGTCATCTCCGCCGACGGCCACCAGTGGGCGACGCAGGGAATCACGAACGACTATAACGAGAAGACCTTCGGCGGGTTCAGTCGCAATTATTTCTTCGGCATCGATCCGCTGGCGTTCGCGCCGACGAATTTCATCTGGGACAGCGTTCTGCTGCACGGGCTGTCGTTCCGCAACTACGGCGAGTTCGCCTGGCCGGGGCTCGAACCCGCCAAGTCCACCTGGATCGACGCCTACACCGGCAAGGCCCGCATTCGGCAGACGGTCTCGCTCGAACCGCTCCAGCGATATACGGACATGAAATTTCCCGGCTGGGATCTGCGAATCCCCGACAAGGTCCGCATGGACCGGTTCATCGAGGAATTCCGCAAATTCGAGAAGGACGGCCATTGGCCCAACCTGGTTTTCGTCTATCTGCCCCAGGACCACACCTTCGGCCGGACGGTCGACGCCCCCACGCCGCGTGCGTGCATCGCCGACAACGACCTGGCCGTGGGCAGGCTCGTCGAGGCGATTTCCAAGAGCCGGTACTGGCCCGACACGTGCATCTTCGTCAACGAGGACGATCCGCAGGACGGGTTCGATCACGTGGACGGGCACCGCTCGCTCTGCCTGGTCGCCAGCGCCTACACCAAGCGAGCGGCGGTCGTCAGCCATTTTTATAACCAGACGGCCGTGCTGCACACGATCGAGCGAATCCTGGGCCTGGAGCCGATGAACCAACTCGACGCGCTGGCCCCGACCATGGAAGATTGCTTCACCGACAAACCAGACCTCGCGCCGTACGAGGCTCTGAAGAACAACATCCCGCTGGACGAGATGAACAAGGTCCCGGCCTCGATGCCCGCCACGGCCCCCAAGCCTCCTCCGGGCGAGCCGATCCGGGAACCGCAACACGCCGTCATGAACTTTACCCGCCCCGACCTCAACAACGACGACGAGTTCAACCGCCTGCTCTGGCTGGACGCCAAAGGCCCGGACGAGCCTTACCCCGCCCAGTTCGCCGGCGCGCACGGCAGAGGGCTCAAGGCCCTCCACCTGCAACTGCAAAAAGACAAAGATAAAGACAAAGACGACGACGATTGAGTTACGTAGCATGGGCATCCTGCCCATGAGTCTCACGGGCATCTTGCCCGTGTCTTCGCTGTTGTTGTCGTTCTTGCTCCAAAGAAGAAACAAGAAAAGAAGAAGAAACAAACCACGGGCGGGACGCCCGTGAGACTCATGGGCGAGACGCCCATGCTACGTCGGATGCAATGTCCGAACGCCACCCTGAACCGTCGCGATGGTTGAAAGTGTTATGAGAAAGTTTTACGAAATTCGACTTTGGATAGTTGCAGGTTTCCTTCTGATCGCCGTCGCCGGCGCTCGCGGCGACGCCCCGCCGCCCGCCCCTGCCCTGGCGCTCAGCTCGGGCGACGTCGGGACGTTGCGGACGGCCATCCTGGACATCGCCGCGACGCAGAAGGATCGATACCCTGACGGCGCGAAGTTCCTGTCGCAGTTGGACGAAATCGACCGGCGGCTCCGCGGCGCAAATGTCCAGGATCGGCAGGCCGCCGCCGCGGACTTCCAGGCCCTCCAGCGCCGAGCGCTGATCGCCAACCCGCTGGTCTCCGGCCAGCCGATCGTCTTCACCGTCCGCTCGCAGTACAATCCCGGGCACCACAACACGGAGACGTTCTTCCCCGCCGCGCCGAACGAGTGCAACAGCAACTGCTTCACGCCCGGCGGCTCGCTCAAGCTCCTGGACGCCGCCACCGGCCTGACCAAGACGCTCGTACCGCTGCCCAAGGGCGTGGCCCGCGACCCGGAAATCGGCTTCGACGGGAATAAAATCCTCTTCTCCATGCGGAAGGACCCGGCCGACAGCTACCACCTGTACGAGTTCGATTGTAGCACGGGCATCTTGCCCGTGTCTTCGCGGTCTCCGGCTGTTTCTCCTTCAGAACAGCAAAAACAGCAAGACAGGGCCGGGACGGCCCTGGAACACATGGGCAAGATGCCCATGCT
>CAZYDC010000603.1:0-2589 GCA_964646065.1 uncultured Planctomycetaceae bacterium
CTCCGCCAACGCGATCAGCCAGCTCAGCAGGATCACCTGCCACATGGGCAAGTCCTTGAACCACTTCAAGTGCCCGTACCACGCCGCCGTCATGAATATGTTCGAGATCAGCAGAAACAACATCGCGTACATGAAAGAGGATCCTTTGTGAAAACGGCCATTTTACAGTTCCCCGGCCCTCAGGGCAAACAGCAAGAAACGGCCGTGGGGCGTGGCGCGTAGGGCGTGGGGCGTAAGAAACAGCGAAGATCGTAAGAAAAAGCAAAGAGCGTGTGACATCTCTTCGTAATTTCTTCGCCGTTTCGCTCTTCGCCCTTCGCTCCTCGCTCTTCGTTTGCTGTCGGGCGGTTCAAGTTGACTGGATTGTCCGGAATCGATAGGCTGGAGGCCATGAAGACAATGGCGATATTTCTGGCGGCGGCGGCGGCGATCGGAGGACTTGTGCTTACGGATGGGCAGGCCTTGGCGGGTTCGCCTCGGCCGGCCGCGCCTGCGCCGGCGAGCGCGCCCGCGGCCGGGCCGGAGGTCATGGCCACCGTCAACGGTCAGCCGATCTTAATGAACGACATGTACGACCTGCTGCTCCAGAATTACGGGCTGGGCGTGGCGCAGCAGTTGATCGCCAACGAACTGGTCCGCCAGGAGTGCGAACGGCGGAAGATCGTCGTCACCGACCAGGACGTTCGGCGTCAGCACGAGGAGGCGCTGCGGGTGAACTTTCCCACCCTGGACCCCAAGCAGCGCGAGCAGGCGCTGGAGAAATACCTGGAAAGCGCCCGGCCCAACGGCCAGAAACTCAACCGCAAGCAATGGGACTTCACGATGCGCCGCCTGGCCCAGTTGGCCAAGCTGGCCGAGCCTCGGATCAAGATCACCGACGACGAACTCCTTCAGGCCTTCAACGATAGTTACGGTCGCAAAGTGGTCGTTCGCCACATCGAACTGGGCTCGCTGCGCGATGCCCAGGACGTGCTGGCCAAACTGGAGAAGGGCGCCGACTTCCTGCAACTGGTGAGGGAGAAGAGCCGAAACGCGACCACCGTCGCCAACGGCGGGCTGCTGATGCCGATCAGCCGGGCGACCACCGGTTGCCCGCCGGCCATCAAGGATGCCGCCTTGTCCATGACCAAGGTCGGGCAGATCAGCCCGGTCGTGCAGGCGGGCGAGGTTTTCCACGTGCTCAAGGTCGATCAGATCATCGCGCCCCAGGACGTGCAGTTTGCGGACGTCAAGGAAAAGCTCCGCCAGCAGGTCCATGACACCCGGCTTCAGGGGGCCCAGGGGGAAATCCTGATGAGCCTGATCGCCGAGGCCAAGAAGAAGGGCACCGTGAAGTTCACCAACGCCACCATGCGGCAAGTCTGGCAGGAAGCGGAAAAGGAAGACGCCCCCGGGGAGTAAGGAAACAGCAAGCACCAAATTCCAAGCACCAAATCGCAAACAAACGACAAACGATAAAAGGCAAATTCCAAAACGCCTTAATCAAGGTGTCGCAGTGTGACGTTTGTTCTTTGTCGTTTCCTGGTTTGTCGTTTGTTTGTGACTTGGTGCTTGTAGCTTGGAATGTTATTCGTTCATGGGTTTTCCGGTTTTTCCGGTCAGCGCGGCGAAGGAAGGCAGCAGCAGCGGGCGGACGACGAACGTGTCGATGAGCATTCCCAAGGCCATGGCGAACCCCAACTGCACCAGCAGGGCCAGGTTGCCCGCCATCAGGCTGCCCAGCGTGGCGGCCATGATAAGCCCCGCCGACGAGATGACCGGTCCGGTGGTGACCAGGGCCTCGCGAGCGGCCAGGCAGGCCGGAAAGCGGCGGGCCTCCTGCATCAACCGACCGGCCAGGAAAATATTGTAGTCCTGCCCGACCGAGACCATCACCACGAACAGGAAGATTTCCACCTTCCAATCCAGCCCGCTGAAGTGCCCCATCCCGATCAGCGGGGGAACGCACACCAGCAGCCAGTGGCAGAGCCCCAGCGTGGCGAAGTAGCTCACCACCGTCGAGAGCACCATGAACACGCTGAGCAGGACCTGCCGCAGCAGCACGAGCATGATCACGAGGATCACGCTGAGCACCAGCACGGCGATCAGGTGGAAATCGCTGTGGGTGACGGCCCGGGTGTCGATCATCTCCGCCGTGGCGCCGGCCAGGAAAATGGTCGCCTGGGCCTGGGGGTCGGCCAGGAATTTGGTCGCCTCGGCCTGGGGGGCGGCGCCGAATTTCCGGAGGGCGTCGGTGGCGGCTTTGGCGGCGGCGGATTCGAGAAGCCCGACCCGCCGCATGGTCACAAGTTCCAGCGCGGGGGTGGACATCAGCACGTCCAGGCGCGTGGAGCGGTTTTCGGCCCCGATGTAGGTGGCGCGAATGAAGCCCTCCCCGGCGTGCAGAAGAAGGCTGGTCAGGGCCGGCGTGTCCTTGCCCAGCGGTTGGGAAAGGCTGCGAACGTTGGCGACGGGCTGGTCGGCCGGCGACTCGGGGTCCCTCCAGGCCAGCATCGCGGCGGTGACATCACGCGAAATGTTCTGCCATTGCTTGGGCGTCAGCGGCGTGGGGCTTTGGATCAGGAGCTTGACGGGCGCGATCTCTCCGAC
>CAZYDC010000604.1:0-2584 GCA_964646065.1 uncultured Planctomycetaceae bacterium
ATGAAGAAACATCCGGAAACGGCGAAGACACGGGCAGGATGCCCGTGGGACTCATGGGCAGGATGCCCATGCTACGATCGGACACGGGCAAGATGCCCGTGCTACACGCGTGCAGCCGTTCCTCCTCGCGGTCCAGATGCTTGTGCGAATTTTCGACCATGACGATGGAGCTATCGACCATAACGCCGATGGCGATCGCGATGCCGCCCAAGCTCATGATGTTCGCGTTGATGCCCAGCATGCGCATCAGCAGCAGGCTGCACAGCACACCCAGAGGCACGACGATGACGGCGACCAATTCGCTGCGGGCGTGCAGCAAAAAGAAAATGCACACCAGCGCCACGACGGTAATCTCTTCGAGCAGCGTGTGGGTAAGCGTGCCGACGGCCCGGTCGATCAGGTCGCTGCGGTCATAGCCGGTCTCGATGGCCACGCCGGGCGGCAGGCCTTTTTCGAGTTCCGCCAGGCGTGACCGCACGGCCTGGATCGTGGTGCGGGCGTTCTCGCCGGATCGCATGACGACGATCCCGCCGACCGCCTCGCCTCGCCCGTTCCAGTCCATCAGGCCGCGCCGCATTTCAGGCCCGAGCTGCACGTGCGCGATGTCAGCCAGGTAGATCGGCGTGCCGTCCTTGCCCACCCCCACCGCCGTGCGCTGAAGGTCGTGCAAAATCTTGGCGGTCCGCAGTTCGTCCAACGATTTGCCCTGCCGGCGGCCTCGCGATATTTCGTCCTCGCTCAGAATGCCCAGGTAGCCCAGGCCCTGCACGGCGTATTCGCGCTCGGACATTTCCACGACCCGCCCGCCCGCGTTCTGGTTGGACCGCTCCAAGGCCGTGCGAATGTCCGAAAGCGGAATGTTGAACGCCAGCAGCTTCACCGGGTCCACCGTCACCTGGTATTGCTTCTGGAACCCGCCGATCGGCGCCACCTCGCTGACGCCCGGCACGGCCGTCAGCTCGTACCGCAGGTACCAATCCTGCAGGCTGCGCAGGCTCGCGAGGTCCTGCCGGCTGTCGAGCAATTTCTTGCCGTCCAGCGGGCAGCGGTCCATGCCTTGCGACAGCGTGATTGTCTGGAGCCGCTCGCGGGCGTCGGCAGGGGCGTCGGCGGGCAACTGATATTGCCGGCGATCCTTCGCGTCCCAGTACACCACGCGGCTGTCCTCGAAAATGCGATGGTGGACCAGCCGCGCCTGCGCGGCCTTGTCGGCCGGCGCCTGCGATGGGTCCGCGTACCACTTGCCGGTGGCCGGATCCTGCCACGCGCCATCGGGGTGGTCGGGGCAATACTTGCCCGTCACCAGCACGTACTGATACACCCAGCCGACGGCGCTGGCGTCCGGACCAAGCTGCGGAACCGCGCCCGGCGGCAATTGCCCCGCGATGTAGTTCAGCCGCTCCAGCACGCGGCTGCGGGCCCAGTACAGGTCCGTGCCGTCCTCGAAAATAATGTACACGAAACTGGTGCCGAACATGCTCAGCCCCCGCACCGCCTTGGAGCCCGGCACGGCCAGCATGGCCTTGGTCAGCGGATACGTGACCTGGTCCTCGACGATCTGCGGGGCCTGGCCCTCGTAGTTCGTGTAGAGGATCACCTGCACGTCCGAAAGGTCGGGGATCGCGTCGAGCTTGATCGTATCCATCGCCCAGATGCCCCCGACGACCAGGAAGCCCGCCAGGATCAGCACCATGATCCGGTTGTGAATGCACCAGTCTATCAGCCTGGCAATCATGCTATTTCTCGCCGGCGGGCTTCGCGCCGGTAACGGGCACCGCGAAGAGTTTGTCGTGGCATTCCTTCATGGCGGCCTCCGGCATGTACGGATTGCGGATCGCACCCGCGCGCTGGAGCCACCATGTCCCGCCCTGGCCTTCGCGGAACATCGGGCAGTGCAACCGCTGGACTTCCTTACCGTACGATGCCGGCACCCCGGTGCCTTTGAGAAGGCTGTCCAGCGCGGTGCTCATGTCGGCGAAGACCTGCCGGCCTTGAACGATGTCCTTGGCGCCGATCAACTCCAGGGCCTTTCCGCGAAGCTCGGCGGCCTCCATGTGCCGATGCCAGAAATGCGCGTCCTGGGGAATCTCGACGTTCAGCAGCGCGTCCACGTGCGCCGCCAGGCCGCGGGCCGGCTCCGCGATGCCATCGATCGTGTCGTCCGAAAGTTTCTTGCCGACGGCGAAATAATCGTCCATCGCGCCGATGATTTCCTTCGACGCGGCCTCGGGCAGCGAGGCCAGTTCGCTCGCGCCCTCGACGGCGGCCCGGGTCCTCTGCTCGCCGGCAGGCTCGCCCTTGACCATCTTGGCCAGGGCCTCGCGGCGGTTGCTCTCGCTGTCCAGCAGGAACTGCGCGCTGACCACGATATGCTCGCCCGGCCGCAGCCCGCTGACGACTTCCACCTGGCCGTCGCCGGCCTCGGCGCCCAGCTCCACCGGCCGCGATTCAAAGCGCCCCTGCCCCAGGCTCACCAGCGCCACTTGCCGCGTGCCCGTGTCGATGACCGCCTCGCGCGGAACCAGCACGCGGTCGCGGGCCAGCGTACTGTCGAGCACCACGTTGGCGAACATGCCCGGCTTAA